>NZ_BAABMO010000008.1:0-114011 GCF_054767435.1 Proteus sp. MB838 | reverse complement strand
GCTTGCCTGTGGAGGGAGGGTGCAGTCAGACCGCCCGTCGAAGCAGGAACCCGCCGAGGTGATTCAGACATCAGTCTGAACGCAGTAGGGACCCACGTCCTTTAGGGCGTGGAGGATGTCAATTATACGTAATTGGCGTTGGCTTAGCTAACATAATTTCTGTCTTAGCCGGCTCGGTTTGTGCAATCACTTTACCGTGACGAATAGAGTAACGTACAGGGACTTGACGACGTAAAGCATCAAAACCATTTTCAGCAGGAAGAATAATAAAGTTAGCACTATTACCGACCTCCACACCATAATCCGTTAATGCCAATGTTTTTGCACTATTATGACTGATAAGTTGTAATCCATTATCAATTTGCCCATAGCCCATTAACTGACAAACATGTAACCCCATATGCAGCACTTGTAGCATATTTGCTGTACCTAATGGATACCATGGATCAAAGACATCGTCATAACCAAAGCAAACATTAATACCACTCGCTAACATCTCTTTGACACGGGTGATCCCCCGACGTTTTGGATAACTATCAAAACGCCCTTGCAAATGGATATTCACTAATGGATTGGCTACAAAATTAATGCCTGACATTTTTAATAAACGAAATAAACGCGAAGTATAAGCGCCATTATAAGAGTGCATAGCGGTTGTATGACTTGCTGTTACCCGTGAGCCGATATTTTCTTTATGTGCTAATGCAGCAACGGTTTCAACAAAACGCGATTGTTCATCATCAATTTCATCACAATGCACATCAATAAGTCGATCGTATTTCAGCGCTAATGCGAAGGTTTTATGTAGTGACTCCACGCCATACTCACGGGTAAATTCAAAGTGCGGGATTGCCCCCACAACATCCGCACCTAATTTCAAGGCCTCTTCTAATAATGCTTCGCCATTAGGGTAAGATAATATCCCTTCTTGGGGAAATGCCACAATTTGTAAATCAACCCAAGGTTTGACTTCTTGTTTGACTTCTAACATGGCTTTTAAAGCCGTTAACGATGCATCAGAAACATCAACATGGGTTCTTACATGCTGAATACCATTGGCGATTTGCCATTGTAATGTTTGCCACGCCCGTTGTTTAACATCATCATGGGTGAGTAATGCTTTTCTTTCTGCCCAACGCTCAATACCTTCAAATAAGGTTCCTGATTGATTCCAGTTTGGCTGTCCTGCTGTCTGCGTGGTGTCTAAATGAATATGAGGTTCAACAAAAGGAGCGTGAACCAATCCACCTTGTGCATCTAACCCTTGGGGATGAAAATCGCTTTGCGGTTGTGGCTCAATGGCTGCAATCTGGTTATTTTTAACTGTAATGCGCCATAAACCTTCTTTTCCAGCTAAACGAGCATGATTAATTTGTTCTATATTTTTACCCAGCATGACTTATCTCCGCTTGTCGAGCTGTACGACGATTTAATATTGGATTTAATACCGCGTAACTGATTGCGCCACCTAATACGGCATTAACAGGTACGATCCCTGGTAACCAGTGACCGGCAGCAATACCGATGGCCACAGCAAGTAAGGCTACCCAGTTCACATTTTGCATTTTGTCAGCATTGAATTGATTATACCGCGCTCTATTCATCAGATAATCTGCAATAATAACGCCACCTACAGGGGGGATCGCCGCGGATAGAAAGGTTAACCAACCAACAAAATTATTATAAAGCCATAGCGCACACAATGTGCCGATAATGCCATTAACCACAGATAATTTTTTACTGGATAACCCTGTGATATTGGCAAAACCTAACCCTGATGCATATAACGCATTATCATTGGTCGTCCAGATATTTAAACCTAATACAATGATCGCCGGCAGTAATAAACCTTGCGCTATCATCACATCGGAAATATCCGCCATGCCTAATGATGCCGCTCCCGCAGCACCAAAGACAAACATCAAAGTATTTCCTAAGAAAAAAGCCACAATAGCGACAATCACGGCAATTTTAGGGTTACGTCCAAAACGAACAAAATCCGCCGTTAATGTACCGGCACTGATAAAAGAGCCTACCACCATGGCAAGGGCTAAATTAAAATCAAGTTGTTCGGCAGGCTTCACAGCCATTAGTGTATTAAGCCCTCCCATATCATGTACCGCAAGATATACCGAGTAACTTCCTAGGATAGCAATAGCAGGAACCGCAATAATGGAGAGAATAGTTAATGCAGAGATACCAAAAAACACGGTGATAGTCATTAAAATTCCTGATATTGCAATCAGGAGATTAATATCAATCCCCGTGGCTTTACCAACGGGAATAGCAAACATCGCAACACCGACACCAAACCAACCGACTTGTGTACCACCGAGTAAAAATGAGGGAAGCCAAGAGCCTTTAATACCAAAAGAGTAACGAGCAAGAAGATGAGTGGTGAGACCTGTTTTAGAACCAATAAAACCAAGAAATGCGGTGTAAATACCAAGGAGAAGATTACCGATAAGAACTGCGAGGAAGAAATCATTAAAGGAGAGACCAGTACCAAGAGCGCCGCCAGTCCACATACTGGCTGAAAAAAACGTTAATCCCAACATCACAAAGGTTAACGCTAATCCACCCTTTCTTGCGGATATGGGCACCGGGCCCTGACTATAATTGTTGTCCTGAGACACTTTAACCCCCTATTCATTTCACCAGGCCAAAAAATCTGACGCATTCTATCGGCATAAAAATTTTATGCAAACGTTTTCGTACTCTGTTTATGATAATTAATGGGATCGGTGATAGAAAAAAAATTGATATATCTCACATCAATCCTGATGTTATGGTTGTTTTACTTGAGTCACTCGACTTATTTAAAATGATTGTAAAAAGGAGATTGCTTTAGAAATATTTATGATAACAATGGAAAGTTCATAATCATTTAATTATGAAAAAATACATAAATAATATTTAATAAAACTTAAAAAAATAAAATAATAACGAAAAAAGAAGCTTTACTTTCAGTCACAAAAAAGAGGAATTTTCATTCCTCTTGACTATTGTTTTGATAAGTTAATTAATTTCTTCTGGCAGGTGAATGTCCAGCAACATAGTAATCTGCTTGGCTTGCTGGCAATGGTTTAATGCCTTTAATTTTGTCTGCCATTTTTTCAGCAATCATAATGGTTGTCGCATTTAAATTGCCAGTAATTATATTGGGCATAATGGAAGCATCAATAACTCTTAAGCTTTCTATACCATGAACGCGTCCGGCACCATCTACGACGGCCATTTCATCATTTCCCATTTTACAACTACCACAAGGGTGAAATGCTGTTTCTGCCCGTTCACGTACAAAAGCATCCAGCTGTTCATCCGTTTGAATATCTTTCCCCGGACTAATTTCTTCACCGCGATAGGGATCTAATGCAGGTTGCGCCATAATTTCTCTCGTGATACGAATAGCAGCCCTAAACTCTTGCCAATCTTGCTCTGTTGACATGTAATTAAACAAGATGCTTGGATGCTGATGTGGATCTCGTGAGGTTATTTTTATACGTCCGCGACTGGGTGAACGCATCGACCCCACATGAGCTTGAAAACCATGCACTTCCACTGCATTACTGCCATTATAATTAATCGCCACTGGTAAAAAGTGAAACTGAATATTTGGCCAAGCAAACTTTTCACTTGAGCGAATAAAACCCCCTGCTTCAAATTGATTGCTCGCCCCAATACCCGTTCCTTTAAATAACCACTCGGCACCAATTTTAGGTTGGTTATACCATTTTAACGCCGGATAAAGTGAAACGGGTTGTTTGCATTCATATTGCAGATACATCTCTAGATGATCTTGCAAATTCTGCCCCACGCCCGGTAAAACATGTACTGGCGAAATATCAAACTCGTTGAGAACATCTTCAGGGCCGACACCTGAGCGTTGTAAGATTTGTGGTGATGCAATCGCCCCGGCACAAAGCAGTATTTCTTTACGTGCTTTCACATGCTGTGGCGTGGTATTCGTTCCTTTAAAATAGCGCACACCACTTGCTTTTTTACCCTCAAATTCAATAATATCGGTTGTAGCATGTGTCTCAATAGTTAAGTTTTTGCGCGATTTAGCTTGGTCAAGATAACCCCGTGCCGTACTGGCTCGACGCCCATGGGGGGGTTACCGTTCTATCCATAGGGCCAAATCCTTCTTGCTGATAACCATTGAGATCATCAGTTCTAGGATATCCAGCTTGTACACCGGCTTCGACCATCGCATGGAATAAAACATTATTCCCCTTTTTCGGTGTAGTCACACTAACAGGCCCACTATCACCATGATAATCATTAGCCCCAATATCTCGGGTTTCTGCTTTACGAAAATAGGGTAAGCAATTTAAATAATTCCAATCTTCAAGGCCGGGTAATTTGGCCCACTCATCAAAATCCATCGCGTTACCACGAATGTAACACATACCATTAATGAGTGATGATCCTCCTAATCCTTTACCTCGACCGCACTCCATGCGGCGGTTATTCATATGTGGCTCAGGCTCTGTTTCATAAGCCCAATTATAGCGTCTACCCTGTAACGGATAAGCTAATGCTGCTGGCATTTGTGTGCGAAAATCGAACCTGTAGTCCGGTCCTCCAGCTTCAAGGAGCAGCACAGTAACATCAGGATCTTCTGTCAAGCGGGTAGCAAGAACGTTACCGGCTGAACCAGCACCGATAATAATGTAGTCATAGACCATTGTTATCTCCTCTGTTTCAGTCATTAAAATTAAAAATAGAATGGATTAAAAAACGGATGAAAACTCCCCAAGTTCAACTTGAATAGATTTGATTTGAGTGTAATTTTGTAGTGTGACAAGCCCATTTTCACGGCCAACACCGGAATGTTTATAACCACCAACAGGCATTTCTGCTGCAGATTCACCCCAAGTATTGATCCAGCAAATTCCGGCTTCTAATTGATGTATAACGCGATGTGCCGTTGTCAGATCTCGAGTCACCAAGCCTGCGGCTAATCCATAGACACTATTATTGGCGCGTAAAATAACTTCATCTTCTGTTTGATAACTTAAAATGCTCATTACAGGGCCGAAGATTTCGTCCTGCGTGATTTTCATATCATCAGTACAATCGGTAAATACCGTTGGCGCCACATAAGCCCCTTTCGCCAATGCACCAGCGAATAAACGTTCACCACCACAAAGTAGTTTTGCACCTTGAGCTTTACCTAACTCGATATAGCTTAAAACTTTTTCAAGATGAGGGAAGCTGACTAATGGTCCAAAGTTGGTATCCATTTCCAGTGGTGAACCAACGCGAATACGAGAGACACGCTCAATGATTTTAGCTTCAAAAGCTTGTTTTAACTTTTCTGGCACAAATACGCGTGTTCCATTGGTACATACTTGTCCTGAACTATAGAAATTAGCCATCATGGCGATATCGGCTGCGGTATCAAGATCGGCATCATCAAAAATAATTAACGGTGACTTACCACCTAGCTCCATAGTGACATCTTTTAAGCTTGATGAAGAAGCGCTCGCCATCACTTTTTTCCCAGTATCGATCCCCCCCGTAAATGAGACCTTAGCGATATCAGGGTGCTGCGTTAGCCATTGCCCTACAGTGGCATCACCCGTGACCACATTAAATACCCCTTGAGGCAAACCCGCTTCAGTATATATTTCAGCCAATTTTAATGCCGTTAATGATGTCATTTCACTCGGTTTAAAAATCATCGCATTACCTGCTGCTAATGCAGGTGCTGATTTCCATAACGCAATTTGAATTGGATAATTCCATGCACCAATGCCGGCAACAACACCTAATGGCTCACGACGGGTGTAAACAAAAGCGCTGTCACGTAGTGGGATCTGCTCCCCTTCTAGGGCAGGAATAAGACCCGCATAGTATTCCAATACATCAGCACCGGTGACAATATCGACATAACGTGTTTCAGACAGGGGTTTACCGGTGTCTAACGTTTCTAAATGCGCTAACTCATCATTACGTTCACGTAAAATATCCACGGCACGTCGAAGAATACGGGAGCGCGCCATCGCAGGCATGGCAGCCCATATTTTTTGTCCTTGCTTTGCACTTTCTACCGCCCAATTAATATCTTCTTCACAGGCTGATTGTAAATGTGCAATCACCTCACCTGTAGCAGGATTAATTGCGGCAAATTGTTCACATTCAGGTTGTGCGCAATCAACATATCCACCATGAATATAAAGCTTGTGTAACGGTGGGTTTTGCATATTTTCTCCTTTATAGTGAGTAAGTTAAGTCTGTTTATCCTGGCAAAGATTAAGTTGCATATCGATATACTCATCAGTAATTTTTTTTGCTTCTGCTAACGAAAATGGCTCCTCGCTAAGGGCACTACGTAGCCATAAACCATCGATTAAAGCGGCCAAGCCTTTGGCGGCTAAGCGTGCTTTATCTTTTGTTAACGCACGTCCAAATTCATAACAGAGATTAGAGTACAAACGTCTATCATTAACCTTTTGTAAACGATGCAAATTAGGCTGATGCATGCTACTTGCCCAAAAAGCCAGCCAAGTTTTCATTGCGGTTTCACTGGTTTGTGACGTATCAAAGTTACCATCGACAATAGCTTGAATACGCAATTTAGGCTCAGCATCGCTTAAAATACGTAATCGCATTGCGACGGCAAAACCTAACTGATATTGGATATGGCGCATTGCCGCTTCCAATAAACCATTTTTATCACGGAAGTAGTGGCTTATAATGCCATTAGATACCCCGGCCTTTCGTGCAATTAATGCAATGCTGGCATCTTGCATTCCGACCTCATTAATCACCGCTAATGTCGCCTGAATTAATTGCTGTTTACGTATCGACTGCATCCCTATCTTCGGCATGTTTTCAAGACCTAAAAAATACATTGAACACTTTTATTAAACGTTTTTTTAATTGAACATTCAATCAATATTAACTATTGTTTATCACAATTAATTCACAAATGACATAAGGAGCAGATCGTGAAAATTTGAATCTTTGCATATAAATCAATTAATTAGCAAAGAATGCAACTTTTAACTTTTAGATGAATAAATTTTTGGAATTTCTGATGACAACTCTTAATAGCTCAAAAAAACCACAGAAAGACAAGCTCAATTCTGTTGTTTTTTTCGCTTCCGCAACGCTGATTTTAGCGTTCTCTTTTTTCACTATTTTAATGACAGATACCGCCAATGCGTGGATCATTAAAACACTAGGTTGGGTATCAAAAACCTTTGGTTGGTACTATTTATTAGCGGCAACTTTGTACATTGTTTTCGTTATTTTCGTTGCCACATCTCGCTTTGGTAATATTAAATTAGGCCCAGAACAGTCAAAGCCTGAATTTAGTGTATTAAGCTGGTCTGCTATGTTGTTTGCCGCGGGGATCGGGATTGACTTAATGTTTTTCTCAGTCGCTGAGCCTATTACCCAATATATGCTACCGCCTACTGGCGAAGGTGAAACAATAGAAGCAGCCCGTCAGTCGATGGTGTGGACATTATTCCACTATGGCCTGACGGGCTGGTCTATGTATGCACTGATTGGTATTGCACTCGGGTATTTTAGTTATCGCTATAATTTACCCTTGACCATCCGCTCTGCACTTTATCCTATCTTTGGTAATCGTATTTATGGCCCCATCGGTCATACGGTCGATATTGCTGCCGTATTGGGTACTATTTTTGGTATTGCCACCACCTTAGGTATTGGCGTAGTACAACTTAATTATGGGTTGAAAGTTCTCTTCGATTTACCGCAAGGGTTAGGTGTACAAGGTGGTTTAATTCTACTTTCCGTAATTATGGCGGTGATCTCAGCCACATCAGGCGTCAATAAAGGCATACGTATTCTTTCAGAATTAAATGTATTACTCGCTTTAGGGTTAATTTTATTTATCCTATTTGCTGGTGATACTGAATTTTTATTAAATGCGTTAGTACTTAATGTCGGTGATTATGTAAATCGATTCTTAGGAATGACACTAAATAGCTTTGCTTTTGATAGACCGACGGATTGGATGAATAGCTGGACACTTTTCTTCTGGGCTTGGTGGGTTGCTTGGTCACCTTTTGTGGGCTTATTTTTAGCACGTATCTCAAGGGGGAGAACTATCCGTCAATTCGTTATAGGCACCTTGATCATCCCTTTTGTATTCACGCTATTATGGTTGTCTATCTTTGGTAATAGTGCACTTTATGAAGTGATCCACGGTAATCAAACCTTTGCTGAAACAGTATTAGCCTCACCAGAAAAAGGCTTTTATTCTCTACTTGAACTCTATCCGGGATTTGGTTTAACCGCTTCCGTAGCGACTATTACAGGATTACTTTTCTATGTAACCTCGGCAGACTCCGGTTCATTAGTTTTAGGTAATTTCACTTCTCAACTGAGTGATATAAATAATGATGCCCCAAATTGGCTGCGCATATTCTGGTCTATCGCTATTGGTCTATTAACATTAGGTATGTTAATGGCAGACGGGGTTTCTGCTTTGCAAAATACCACGGTTATTATGGGATTACCTTTTAGCTTTGTTATTTTCTTTATTATGGCAGGACTATATAAGTCATTAAAAGTAGAAGATTTTAGACGCGTCAGTTCATTAAACACCAATGCGCCAGCACCTCTTTATGGTAACACCACCATGAACTGGAAACAGCGTCTAGGTCGAGTGATGAATTTCCCAGGTACTACCTATACCCAACGGATGTTAGATTTAGTTTGTACCCCAGCGATGCAAGATGTGGCTAATGAGCTGTCATTACGTGGTGCAAATGTCTCGTTTAATCTTTACCCGCAGGAAGAAGAGCCTCGTTTAAACCATTTAGAATTAGTGGTTGATTTAGGCCAAGAGCAGCATTTTATTTATCAAATATGGCCACAAAAATATTCAGTACCTGCATTTACTTATCGTGCTCGTCGAGGAAAATCTCATTATTACCGGCTAGAAACCTATTTATGGGAAGGTTCACAGGGTAACGATTTAATGGACTACACCAAGGAGCAAGTGATCAGTGATATTCTCGACCAATATGAAAAACACTTAAACTTTATTCACTTAAGTCGTGAAGCGCCCGGTGCAACATTAACATTTCCAGAATCAAATTAATTAGCGACTGAGCTATCTTATCTCTCAAGGGAACCCGTTATCGGTTCCCTTTTTTATTAGCCTGCATCACACACCTTATGCAATACATCGCTATTTTCTGACTTTATTTCATGTTGACATGCTTAAGCTAATTCCTAAAAACTGACCCAACAGTGAATAAATAATCAAAATTAAAACATGTTTATTTACTTATTGTGTTTTTTTAGTAATCTACATAAACAATAAAAATGTAGAATAATTTACTTGGGAAACATCACATGAATCGTCGTTCATTTTTAACATCATCAAGCTTAGTGATCGGGGGACTTTCATTAAGTTCGTTTGTTAGCGCTGCCTATGCCGCAGAAACTTCAAACCCTAAACAGCTATTTAATGCAGAAAATCCTTTACTGTTAAACTTTAATGAAAACTCGCTAGGCATGTCATCCAATGCCAAACAGGCGATTATTGATGCACTTCCCCATGCTTTTCGCTATCCAGATGATGCGCGAAGCGCACTGATCAGTGCATTAGGTGAAGAATTTAAGCTATCAGACAAACACATCACTCTAGGTAATGGCTCCTCTGAAACCATACAAGCAGCCGTACAATATGTGGCTAATAAAGCGCAAAAAGCAGGTAAAACAGTACAACTGATTGTGCCTGATCCAACGTTTAATTATGCCGAACTTTATGCTGAACCTTTAGGTGTTAATATCGTAAAAGTGCCGGTTGATAACACATTGGCTTTTGATTTAACCGCCATGCAGAAAAAAGCACAAGCATTTGATGGTATTAGCATGGTATATCTGTGCAATCCTAATAACCCAACCGCAATGCTGACACCAACAGCGGCATTAACAAATTGGATCACCTCAGCAAAAGAAAATGTCTTTTTTATTATTGATGAAGCTTACGCTGAATTTGTGACAACACCTGAATTTACCAGTGCGATAGCATTAGTTGCTCAAGGTTATAAAAACTTGATTGTTACCCGTACATTTTCAAAAATTTATGCATTAGCTGGATTAAGGGTAGGCTATGGTGTGGCAGCCCCTGAGGTAATTAGTGAAGTAGATAGTTTCGTTTCTATTGATAATACCAATACTGCCGGTGCTGTTAGCGCATTAGCCTCGTTAAAAGATCACGCTTTTGTGGCATATAGTCGCAAGTCAATTGATGTATCACGACAAATGGTGGTTGATACTTTAAACGCCTTAAATATCGAGTATGCACCTTCTCACGCCAACTTTATTTTTCATAAAGTCAAAGGTGATGTGAAAACTTATCAAGAGAGAATGAAAGCGGCAAATATTATGGTAGGACGTGAGTTTCCTCCCGCATTAGGTTGGAGCCGTTTGACCTTAGGAACCCCTGAGGAGATGAGTTATTTTGTCGCGACATTAAAAGAATTTAGAACTAAAGGATGGATATAATCCTCTACAACCAATAGTTATAAATGTATTTAAAAGGGAACGACACAGTTCCCTTGTTATTTACAGATATTCTAAAGAAAATAATACTTCACCATTTGCACTTCCCCCAACTACGTCCTTATTAGTTGCGATATATTGCGCATAAAAATCGAGAGAAATATTATTAGTTGTCTCTACAGGGTAAATCATACTACTTTTTCCCGGTAATATTTTATTCTGATTTTTATCTAAAATAGCAATACCTATATTTTGAGCCGCATTTTTTTCTGCCAACTTAAACAAGGTACTATCCTTACTGTCAGTATCACCACTAAACATTACTTTTACACCGCTAGTAACAATACTGCAATCAGTTAAGTTAAGTGTAAACTTTACTGGCTCTGTTGTATTTTTTTGCTGAAAATCTTTTGTTCCCCAAACCCCTAAGTCAACAAATTTATTTAGCGAATCAGGGCTGACTCTACAAGTATTTGCCACAATGTTCGCTTTTATAACAATATTTGTATTAGCTAATTCTGCTGCTGCATCTTTAGTAAAAAATACTGTATATCCGCTAAAAAGTAGCATTCCCCATAATAGAAAGCGCATTATTTTTCTAGTATGTAATAACTCATTCATGATATTAGCCTATTAAAATTAAGGGAAATCAACTCTTAGAAAGCCACTTGATGTGACAGCGCCTTCAGTTGGTGTTTTTCCATCAATACTTACGGGATAAACATTAATCGTGACATTAGCATCAGCATTTTGGTTGAGTCTGAAAGGAATAAAACTTGATAAATCATTAGGTGTTAATTCAGATCCACTTGAATTAGCAACCACAAAGCCAACACTTTTATTATTAGAAACAATAGCATTACCTTGAACTGAATCTGCTTGTAATCGCATTGTTAAATCAGCACTGGCATCTATATTGTCACATTGAATACTTAAGTTTCTAGAAACCGTATTAACTCCTTCGGCTTTTTTCCCTGCTACTTTAAAACTTGATGCAGGAATATTGTCAAAATCAATATTCAACACTTGCCCTGAATTAATAACGCAAGATTGTGGAACTGTCATTGAAAGATTTAAAAATAGCTTTGTAATGATAGTTTGTTTAGTCGCACAATTCTGTGGTTGGCAAAAACCAAATTCGCCTACAAAAATATTTTTTACATAGGTACCAGAAATAATAGCCTTGTCAATTTTTATTCTGGTTTGATACTTTCTTACAGAAACGACGCTTTCTTCGTTTTCAGTATAAGTACGGGCACCACAAGTAGAGCTTAGCGTAGGTACATTATAAGGGACATAAATTGTTCTACAATTATTAGTCATTCTTAACGCAACAGAAATATAGTCATCTATCTTAGAATAAATCCAGTCATTATTGCTGGTATTTGCACTAGGAATATTACCATTGGAATATGTCGCCCATGTTTGCGCTTGCCCCGCATTCCATCTTAATGTAATTCGATTGGACAAAGTAATATCAGAAGCATCTTTAGTAACACCGACTTTATTTTCCGTCTTTGATAGTTGTCCACTAAGCGTGGAATATTCATTCGCATTACAACCACTGACACAGCTCACAGCGACTGCATTATTTGAAATAATGGCTATTATTGTAAACAATACTATTCTAATCATAATAAAATCCGTAAATATGCTTGTTTTTAATATTGGCATGTGGAAGAAATAAAATAGATACCTTTTTCTTTTGATGACTTCTCATTAATTTGGTAATCAAATATACATTGTTGATCAGCCATTTTTCCCCATTTTGCTTTTAGCCTACCAACAGGTGCTAAACCAGAGATAAAAACATTCCCATTATCGCCAACAATACCACTTACGGAACGCTCTTCATCAACAACCATCGCACCGAAAGGTATAATAGCGCCATCTTTTTTGCTTAATGTAACCATTGCTCGATAGCCAATATTCGTTTTAAAATTAGCTTCAACCAATGCCCCTTTAGTAGGAACTACATTAATAATCGTATTTTCTAATTCAATATTTTCTTCTAATGAATTAACATCTAATGAAACTCGATTATTTTTATATGTTGAAGCAAACGGTAAGACAGCATAACCTTTATTATCAGTTAATATACCATTTGCATTTTCTACTTTAACATTATTAGCATCATTTGCTTTAATAAGAATATTGGTATCCCCTAAAGGTTGAGTTAAAGTAATACCTCCTGCATGAGCAACAACACCACCATTTAAACTATAATTAAACTCATGCCAATCATTACTATAATTATATCCGCTACCTATATTAGCATATTTACCTTTATAATTAGCATAAACCATTCCTGAATAACCAGAACCATTATGCGTATATCCTTGTTGAATATTATAATTTAAATTATTGTCTTCAAGGAGAGTTCCTGTTAGTCCCACTTGATTGACCCAAACATTGTCATCGCTTCTATTCATTGAGTAAACAGCATACATACTATTTCTACTTGAATGTAAGTCACTTACAGTTTGTTGGTTAAATACATCATTAAGAGGAATTGATATATTAAAAGCTACATTTTTATTATCACCACGCATACCCGGTGATTTTAATTTCGATAAACTAAGACTATAATTTATCCTATCAATATTAGCATTATAACCCAGTTGCCATAACTGTTCAGTTTCAGTTGTGCGCCAATAGTTTTGGTAAGAGCCTAAAATATACAAAGAACTATTATTGGTAATTTGCTGATTTATATTAAGTTGAAACCTCCCTTTTTTAGAATAATTTAAATTATAGTAGTTAGATAAGTTATCCTCATCTCTTATTATTCCATTATCTGTTACTATTTCACGCCCTGCCATTTTTTTATAACTAACTTCATTTAGGGTATAATAGCCTTGCGTTGAATATCGATACCCCATTATTTGAAAGTTAGTGCCTGTGCTATTAATCGATTTAGCATAAAGTAATCGGAATGACTGCCCTTTTTTATGCTCATCGTTTGGCAATATACTATTCGCCTGTATTACATCTGCTGATATCGCCCCAAAGGTGCCTAGATTACCACCTAAACCAATCGCATAGGCTTGATAATTATTTGAAAATTGGCTTCCTCCATATAACGTCATATTATAAGGTAAGCCATATACTAAACTTAATTGACCAAAATTAGGTTTATCTTGATAATCTGCTCCGCTACGAAATTCCCCTCCAATCAATTCGTATTTTAAGCGTCCTTCACGTTGTAAAATAGGCACATTTGAATAAGGTACAACAAATTGTGTAATTTTACCGTTATTCTCTTTGATTGTGACATCTAAATTACCGCTACTTGATGTGGCATAGAGATCTTTTATTTCAAATGCACCTGGAGGTACAGAAATTTGATAAATAACAAAACCATTCTGCTTGACTGTAACAATAGCATTGCTATTCGCAATACCCTTTATCGTAGGTGCAAATCCTCTCATGCTATCAGGCAACATATTATCATCAGATTCTAGCTTAATCCCTCTAAAACCAAGACTATCAAAAATGGTTCCATTAGAAAAAGAGTCACCAAGGGTTAATTCAGCACGTAATGGAATAATAGGTTTTTGTACATATGTTCTTATATTCCTCCATTTATTTTGCTTACTTTCACCACTGGCATAGTTCCATGAACTTTCATTTCTAAATCGCCATGAACCAAGATTAATACCAGGATTTAAGTTTAAAAAATAATTATTATTATCAACGTTATCCTTAAAGTTCTTACTATTTCTTCCTGTGAAATTATAATTTAGTAAAAACGCATTAATCCCATTATCCCATTTTTCAGGTGGGATAAAGCCACGAACATTATTTTTAAACATTATTTGTGGAATACTTAAAAATAATTTTTGTCCTTCAAAATCGAATTTAACACTTGAGTTTTCTATTTTATCTAAAATATTCTCACAAGCACTATCTTTACTTTCTACCTCTTCTGATTTCTTTTTGCTATTTTCAGTTAAAGTTATTCCAAAATTTGTCAAAGTTTTATTATCTATACAAGGTAATAAACCTGTATCATCGGATGATGCATCGCTTTCATAAAATATTAAATTTTTTGTTTCAACATATTCATCGTTTACATAAATTTCTACTGAATACATTCCTTCAGGTTGGCCTTCACCTTTATCAAATCGAGATAAATCTGCTACTTCATTATCAATATTTGAAATTAAGTTAGGATTAAAAAAACTATCCGCATACACCACACCAGAAAAGCATGTACCTAAAAAGATATATAAATTAAAACATATAGTTTTAGATTTTAGCATAATAAAGCCTTATCATTAATGAATGTTATAGCATTACTTACCAATCTGTTTCGTTACTTTGGGTGTACTAGCACCATAATCATTAATAGTTTGATAAGATATTTGACTATAGTTAGGCTTGCTGACTTTAATCATTACTGTTCCCATAGGAGGAACCATAATACTATTTAGCTGTTCATTATCAGCTTCTAAATTAATTAATGTCGCGTAATAAGGTGAAGGATTATTTACTATTATGTTTCCTTGTGATTTTTTAAACTCAAGACTATTAGGTACATCCTCTATGTTAAAATTTAATCCTTGAGGTCTAATAAAAATTTTTATTCTAGATAATACTGCTAGCTGTAATATATTTTTATCTTTTATTTCTTCTCGCTCAATTTCAGGGATTGCTTTTGTATTTAACCAGAACAAACTTTCTCTATCATTTGGTAATGCCTTACCAGCATAAATTATTCTTAGCTTGTTTTCACTTTCTGGTTTGCTGACAAACAGTGGTGGTGTAACAATAAATTCATTACTTTTTTGATCTTGGCTATCATCAATCCATGATTGCACTAAAAAACGTAATCTTTTATCTGTATTATTAAGAGTAATTGACGTCTGTTTTGCATCCATAGGATAGACTATGCGTGTTGCAGCTAATGCAACACCTCCCGCATATGATAGCGATGAAAAACTGAAGAGAAAAAATAACGCAATAAAGTGTTTAGATATTAAATGCATATTAACCTCAAATGATAGGTTTATTTATTGATAATTGAAAACAAACCAAACTACGCTGTCAGCTTTTCCACCGATAACGTTTTCTTTCGTTGCCAGATAACTTGCTTTAAATTTTAGTTTTAATTCATTCTCTTCAATAAATTTATACTTATTGAATTTATTAGGAATAATTATTTCACCTTCATCATTAAATAATGCAACACCTAATCCTGAAGCTGAATTTTGTTGATCGGTGATGCTAAATAATCGTTTATCATTATTGTTTACATCACCTATAATAATTATACTGACTTTATCCGTAATACTTTTATTACATCCCATTAATTTAATAAAAAATGGAATTTTTATAGAGTGACTTCCTACTCCATGAAATTGGTTACTACTAATAACACCAAGATCAACAATTTGATATTCACTTTCAGAAGATACTGTACAAGCAGGCTCTACAATTCCCCCTTTAAAAGTCACAATACCATCGTCTAAAGAGATATTTTCCCTGTCATTAGAATAGGCTGTAAATGAAAGAGTAAAAAATAGGACAATAGAATATATTAAACTATATTTCATATTTCCCTCGATATAAAAGTATGACCTTTATCAGGTCATACTTTAAGTTAATCCAATTTATTTATTCATATTGCATTTTGAAAGTTACATCAGCATCAGCATGACCAGGGGTAACGGTATCTAATGTAGATTTATAACGTGCAACAAAGTTAAGTGTATTTGATCCATCAATTAACTGTTTTGCTGTAGAAAAAACAGAGCCGTCTGGTGGTAACACTTTTCCTGTATGGTCTGTAATTTCAATACCAACGCCCGTCGCAGCACCCGCACCACCTGTTGTAATATTGCTTACAGCTAATACTGTTTTATCATTTGAATCACTTACACCTGAAAATGAAACTGAGGCATTCTGTGCGACAGTCGTATCACAAGCTTCTAAATTGATATAAAAATCAGTATTACCAACTGTTTTCCCTACACTATCAAATTGTGCGGTACGATATTGTCCAATATTAACAGTTTGATCTATTGATTTTGTACTAACAACACATGCAGCATTAACAATTTCTCCAGTAAAATTAATTTTACCACCATTAACAATAGTCGCTGCAGAAGCAACACCGCTCAGTGATAAAACAGATACTGTAAATAGAGCTTTAACTAACATCTTTTTTTTAAGCATTGACTTTTCCTTTTACATTACAGGTAAATATACACAACAACTTCACTTATAAATTAAAATAGTAAATCTATATTAGATAACAATATTTGAATCCATATACTAATTATATGATAAAGAGTTAACTGCCTTAATAAGGGTGATTTAATAAATATTAAATAAATAGGATTTTAATTTTAAATAAAATCCCTATTAATTAATTCATTGATATACTTAATATACTTGCCACTAATAATATTATTTATCTTACATTTAAATAATATTCTCAAAGAATGGAATATTATTATCAGAATCATATTTTATTTTATATTTTAATGTGATAACTCTTTTGGAAACCTTTTCAAAGAAATCACTTATTGAAATATCAAATATATTTAGTATGTGAAAAAGTATATCAATAGGTATTTTATTTATTCCTCGTTCATAACGAGAAATTTGTTGTTGAGAAATATTCAATAATTTTCCTAACTCAGCCCCCGTCATAGAATTACGTTGCCTTAAAAGAAAAAGTTCATATCCAATCGAATGACAAAATATTTTTCTTTCTGAAATATATTCAAAATTCAATGAGAAATTATTTATTTCCAAAATTCACTTCCTCAACTGTATTTGCATTTAATTTACTTTATGAGATTAATAAAATCAATTATTCAAAAATTTCTAACGAATTAAAAACCTCATAATAAAACACTAAATAAGAGTAGGTAAATATACTCATTTTATTTGTATCAGGGAGTTAATTGATTATCTGATTTGAATAGTCGTTTTAAGGCAGTGATTAATTCTAAAATTACGAGAAAATAGATACAAATAAGACATAATAATCTATTAATAAAAACATATTAAATTTTTATTAATTTTTAATAGAAATATTTTTTATTGTTTTTGCTTACTGTAAAACTAAAACAGATAGGGTTAGTACAAAACTTATACTTTTTTGTTTCAAATGTTATTTTAACAAAGTTACAATAATAAACTTTATTAATGATTATGCCTTTATATCTCATCCTAAAAATTTTTACTTGATATAAATTAATATTTATTTATTTTTTTTGGTACTGATATTTGTAATTAGATAAGTTTTTTTAACCATTATTTTATCTTATTAAAAAATAATATTTTTATAACTATAAAAACTTTTGATATTAAAATCACAAACCGATAAAAACAACATAATTCATTGATAATAAATGATTTTCATCATTATCAATACTTTTCATATTTAAAAAAATGATAATATCAAATAGAAAATAAATTTTTAGAAAAAATCTATTACAAATAAGTTTATTTGAATATTAAATTTTTGAGCCATATGCTTTATATATAAAGAAAAAGGGCCTGAATAAATTCAGGCCCTTTTTCCTATTAATATAATTTTATTATTTATTAAAGCGGATCGACTTTTAAACAAGATACCGCATGGCGGAAACTTCCCTCTAATAAGGGGCGCGTTTTAGCACATTCTTCATCAGCCATCGGACAACGTGTACGGAAAATACAGCCTGATGGTGGATTAATTGGTGAAGGAAGCTCTCCTTCTAACAAATCAATATGCTTGTTACGCTCTTTATCCGGATCAGGAATAGGCACCGCTGACATCAATGCTTTGGTGTAAGGGTGTAATGGGTGATGATAAACTTCATCATAAGTCCCCAACTCCACCGCATGACCTAAATACATCACTAAGACACGATCTGAGATGTGTTTCACTACCGCAAGATCATGCGCAATAAAGATGAGCGATAATCCCATCTCTTTTTGGATATCTTTCAGTAGATTGACTACCTGAGCTTGAATAGAAACATCCAGTGCCGATACAGGTTCGTCACAGATAACCAGTTTTGGCTCTAAGATCAGTGCGCGAGCAATACCAATCCGTTGACACTGTCCACCAGAAAACTCATGAGGATAGCGGTTAATTAAGTTTGGTAATAACCCCACTCGCATCATCATCGCTTTGACTTTTTCAACCACTTCAGCCTGTTTCATTTTCGGATGATAGGTTTTTAGTGGTTCGGCAATAATATCGCCAATCGTCATTCTTGGGTTTAAGGAGGCAAGTGGATCTTGGAATATCATCTGAATATCTTGACGAACATCGCGCCACTGTTTATTGCCCATGCCTAATAAGTCATTGCCTAACCAAGTGACTGTACCACCCGATGCTTTAACTAAGCCGATAATGGCACGCGCAAAAGTTGATTTGCCACAACCTGATTCCCCTACTACACCTAAGGTTTCACCTTCGTATAAACGTAAGGTAACGCCATCAACGGCTTTGAGGCTTTTTTTAGGTTGCCAGAACCACTGTTTATTATCTTGTACATCGAAATAAACTTTTAGATCGTTAACTTCGAGGATCACTTTTCTATCTTGTAAGGTGGCTTGGCTCATACTAACTCCTCCGCCGCTTTAAAACAGGCTCGTAATCTTCCCTGAGCAAATTGTGTTAATTGAGGTTCACTATTCAAACACTGCTCTGTTGCATATTGGCAACGAGGCTGGAATGGGCAACCTTTAGGTAAACGCAATAAGTTAGGAGGATTACCCGGAATGGTCGCCAAACGTTCATCTTCACCATCTAAACGAGGTACTGCTTGTAGCAACCCAATAGAATATGGGTGTGATGGTTGGTAGAAAATATCTCGCGCATTACCATATTCCATGGTTCGCCCAGCATACATTACCAGTACTTTGTCGCAAATACCCGCAACCACACCGAGATCATGGGTGATCATGATAATGGCTGTATTAAGCTCTTTTTTTAGCTCGTTTAGCAGTGTCATGATTTGTGCCTGAACAGTCACATCCAGTGCCGTTGTTGGCTCATCAGCAATTAATAGTTTTGGCTTACATAATAGTGCCATCACTATCATTACCCGTTGGCGCATCCCACCAGAGAACTCATGGGGATACATGCCCATACGTTTATGGGCTTCGGGCATTTTTACTGCATCAAGCATACGAACAGATTCCGCATATGCATCATTTTTACTCATACCCTTATGAAGCATAAGCACTTCTATTAACTGAGTGCCGACTTTCATATAGGGGTTAAGTGAGGTCATTGGATCTTGAAATATCATGGATATTTCTTCAGCACGCATTTTGTTTAATTGACTTTGGCGTAAGTTTAAAATTTCACGACCATTAAAATGAGCACTTCCAGCAGTACGACCGTTTTTAGCTAATAATCCCATTAAGGCGAACGCAGTTTGCGATTTCCCAGAGCCAGATTCACCGACAATTCCTAAGGTTTCCCCTGCAGATAGCTCAAAGTTGAGCTTATTTACTGCGGTTACATCCCCATCTGGAGTACCAAAGGTGACACAGAGATCTTTTACACTTAACAATGGCTTATTTGTTGAATTTGTCATCATGTTCTCCTTAACGATCTTTCGGATCTAACGCGTCACGTAAACCATCACCGATAAAGTTAAAGCAAAACAAGGTGACAACTAAAAATGCAGCAGGGAAAAGTAATAACCAAGGAGAAACTTCCATTGAATTTGCACCATCACTCAGTAGTGCTCCCCAACTACTTAATGGCTCTTGTGTGCCTAATCCTAAGAAACTTAAAAATGATTCAAATAAGATCATGCTAGGAACCAGTAATGAAGCGTATACCACAACAACACCTAATACATTCGGCACGATGTGTTTAAGGACGATATTACGTGATGACACACCACAGACTAACGCCGCTTCAATAAACTCTTTACGTTTTAAACTGAGTGTTTGTCCCCGTACGATACGAGCCATATCGAGCCAAGATACCATGCCGATGGCAACAAAGATCAGTAAGATATTTTGCCCAAAAAAGGTCACCAGTAAGATAACAAAGAACATAAATGGGAAGGAGTTTAATATCTCCAGTAAACGCATCATCACTGAGTCAACGCGCCCACCGATATAACCTGCCATCGCGCCATAGAGGGTGCCAACAATCACAGCGACAAATGCCGCTGCAATACCTACCATCAGTGAAATACGTCCACCAATTGCTACACGAACTAATAAGTCACGTCCTGATGAGTCAGTGCCAAAATAGTGCGCAGAGGCAAAATCAGGTGGCATTGACATCATTTCCCAATCCGTATCGTCATAAACAAAAGGCGATAACATGGGGGCGAAAATGACAAAAAGTAAAATACAAAATAGTAGTACTAGGCTGGTGATCGCCGCTTTATTGTGCATAAAACGACGACGGGCATCTTGCCATAAACTACGACCTTCAACATCTAGCTGCTCCGAGAAATTCCCCAGAGCTTCGCTATTTTCTTTCATCGATAACATAACGTGCTCCAGTCTCTATTAATAACGAATTTTCGGATCGATTACGGCGTATAAAATATCAACAATGGCATTAAATAAAATGGTTAAACCACCCACAATAATGGTTAAACTCAATACCAATGAGTAGTCTCGATTTAATGCACCATTAACGAAAAGTTGACCAATACCCGGTAATCCAAAAATGGTTTCAATGACCATAGAGCCTGTAATAATCCCCACAAATGCCGGCCCCATATAAGAGATCACTGGCAGTAATGCTGGTTTTAACGCATGACGTAGCACTATGCGTTTCATTGGTAAGCCTTTAGCTTTGGCCGTTCTGATAAAGTTTGAGTGTAAAACTTCAATCATAGAACTACGTGTGATACGCGAAATACTTGCAATGTAAGAGAGCGATAATGCAACCATCGGCAGTAACATGTACTGAATTTGCCCACCATTCCAACCTCCCGCCGGTAACCAACGTAAGGTAATCGCAAAGATAAGCACTAATAGTGGTGCCACCACAAAACTCGGTATCACAACCCCCGTCATGGCAAATGTCATGACGGTATAATCCCATTTGGTATTTTGATTCAGTGCGGCTATCACGCCTGCCCCCACACCAAAAATAACCGCTAATACAAAGGCCGATAGCCCTAATTTTGCAGAAACAGGGAATGCTTTACCGACTAAAGTGTTAACACTGTAGTCTTTATATTTAAAAGAAGGCCCTAAATCCCCTTTCGATAATTGAATTAAATAATCGAAGTATTGTTTGTAAATGGGATCGTTTAAATGATATTTCGCTTCGATGTTGGCCATAACTTCAGGGGGTAATTTCCTTTCCCCAGTAAAAGGGCTACCCGGCGCTAAGCGCATCATAAAGAACGAAATCGTTATTAGAATAAAAAGTGTCGGGATCGCTTCCAAAAAGCGACGAAAAATAAATTTGAGCATTGCCCGTTCCTATAACACAAACCTATTCAGGCGTGGTGATAAAAAGACCTCACTTAACTTAAGCAAGGTCTCGCCCGATTATTTAGCAATAATATACAAGTCTTTAGTATGTAAATTATCCAGTGGATCTTTACCAGAATAACCACCGACATAAGGTTTAACCAAACGGGTGTTTACGTAGTAGTAAAGTGGAACAATGGCAGAATCTTTATCTAATACACCTTCTGCTTTTTGATAAATTTCTGCACGTTCATCATCCGATTTCACGCGTAAAGATTCTTTCATATACGCATCAAATTGTTTGTTTTTATAGTGAACGGTATTATTACTGCTGTAAGACAGCATCATGTTAAGGAATGAAGAAGGTTCGTTATAATCTGCACACCATCCTGCACGTGCAACATCATAATTACCTTGGTGACGTGTATCTAAGAACGTTTTCCACTCTTGGTTTTCAAGAGAAACCTCAGCACCTAAGTTTTTCTTCCAAATAGAAGAGGCCGCAATCGCAACTTTTTTATGTAGATCAGAGGTGTTATACAGTAACTTGAATTTTAATGGATTGGCTTTGTTATAACCCGCCTCTTCTAATAATTGGCGCGCCTTTTCATTACGTTGCTCTTGGGTCCAAGAAGCGAACCACTCTGGTTTACTCTCTTTAATGCCATCGGTGAAAGGCGGTGTAAATCCGTAAGCAGGGATATCACCTTGGTTTTTCACTTTATAAGTGATGATATCTCTATTCATAGATAGTTTTAGTGCTTCACGTACTCGTGGATCGTCAAAGGGAGCTTTCTCATTATTAATTTCATAATAATAAGTACATAAGTATGGACTGATACGTAATTCATCTGGGATCTCTTTTTTCAATTTTTGGAAAAATTCAATCGGCAGATTGCTATAAGTCATATCGATTTCACCCGCACGATAGCGGTTTACATCGGTGACTTCTGATGAGATAGGTAAAAAAGTAACTTTATTGATAACCGTATTTTTATTGTCCCAATAGGTTGGACTACGCTCTAATTCAATACGTTCGTTTACCGTCCAATTTTTCAGTACATAAGCACCATTGCCGACAAAGTTCGCAGGTTGCGTCCACTTTTCACCAAATTTTTCAATCACTTTTTGATTCACTGGCGACATCGAGGAGTGAGCTAGCAATTTAGGTAAATAAGGTACGGCCTCTGATAATGTGATTTCTAAGGTATTATTATCAAGCGCTTTAACACCTAGTTCCGTCGGTTTTTTCTTACCGGCGATAATATCGTCAATATTAACAATATGGGCATATTGTAGATAACTTTCATAAGGTGATGCTGTATTCGGATCTGCTAAACGTTGCCAGCTATAAACAAAGTCTTGCGCTGTTACAGGGTCACCATTTGACCATTTCGCGTCTTCACGAATTTTGAACGTCCAAACGGTAAAATCTTTATTTTCCCAGCTAGTCGCAGAGCCCGGTAGAATTTCACCATCAGGCCCTACAATCGTGATCCCTTCAAATAGATCTCGTGCTAATGCTGATTCAGGTACACCCTCAATTTTATGAGGATCAAGTGATTGTGGCTCAGAGCCATTATTACGCACTAACTCTTGTTTATCAGCCAGTTTTACCCCATCAGGCACAACAGCCGCAGTAGCATTGAGCGCCGTAAAACCAAAGATAGTACCAATGGCGATCGCTAGCGCACTTTTTTTAGTTACATTTATCATCTTATCAAATACTCCCAGTTAGTGAGTCTGCCATTGTTCGGCCTTCCTGTGATGCTTCGCTGTGTTTTTGGAACGTTTTACACAACTTATTGTTTTACAAAAAAATAAAATATTGTTGCAGATTGACTATCTATGCTTAATTGCATGATGTCTTTATCATTTTTGTGCCGTTATATTTTGTGTAGTACTTTTTATGCTGTACTTTTTTAAATTGCTTTTGCTAATTAAAATCAGATATAGCTATAGATGCGTTATAACTTACCAGTTTTATTTATCTGCCTTTATAAAATAGCGCTTTAAGTCCGTATAATCAAAGGGGTCTTTACCGGTAAATCCGCCCACTTTAGGACTGACCATTCTGACACTCACACGATAATAGACTGGTACAATAGCGGAGTCCTTGTCTAACAAGGCTTCAGCACGTTGATACAGTTGGTGACGCGCTTCATTATCAGTGGCCAGTAATGCATTCTTTAATGCGGCATCATAATCACTATTTTCATATAAAATAGTATTTAGACTGCTAGTGGAGAGGAAAGAGTTTAAAAATGATGTTGGTTCATTGTAATCGGCACACCATGTTGCCCTTGCTACTTGGTAATTACCTTGGTTACGATTTTCTAACGTCGTTTTCCACTCTTGATTTTGTAAAGTGACATTAGCACCAATATTCTTTTTCCACATAGAAGCGGCAGCAATAGCTTGTTGCTTATTCTGATCGGATGTGTTGTACAACAATGTAAAAGATAATGGGTTTTGGCTGTCATAACCGGCTTCTTTTAATAACTCACGCGCTCTTTCATGACGCTGTTGTTGCGTCCAACCTGCCCATTTAGGGGGTTTAAACTTGCCATTATTAATAAAAGGTGGAGTAAAAGAATAAGCCGGTATTTGCCCTTGCCCCATGATCTTTTCCGCGATAATTTCTCTATCTAAACTTAATTTTACCGCTTCACGCACACGGGGATCATCAAAAGGTGGACGTTTATTATTAAGCTCATAAAAGAAAGTACATAGGTAAGGCGTAATATGTAGAGCCTCCGGTTGCTCTTGTTTCATCTTTCGATAAAGCGTAGGAGGAATAGCGCTATTGGTGATTTGAACTTCACCGCTACGGTAGCGATTAATATCACTGGTTTCTGAACTAATAGGTAAAAAAGTCGCTCGTTCAATAATGGTGTTTTTGTTATCCCAATAAAGCGGATTACGTTTTAAAGTGATTTTTTCATTAACCACCCAATTATCAATTAAATACGCCCCATTACCGACAAAGTTTTCCGGGCGAGTCCAATTGACACCATATTTTTCAACAATCTCTTTTTTAACTGGTTTTAATGAGGTGTGGTTTAGCATATCCACCAGATAGGGAACCGGTTGTGTGAGCGTAACTTGCAAAGTATGTGGATCAATTGCTTTTACCCCTAGACTCTCTGGGGATTTCTTACCTGTCAGAATATCTGCAACATTTTCCACATAGGCATATTCAAGATAACTGGCATAAGGCGAGCCAGTTTGGGGATCTGTTAATCGACGCCAACTATAAACAAAATCATCTGCAGTAACCGGTGTACCATCACTCCATTTCGCATCATCGCGTAAATAGAAAGTCCATGTTTTATTGTCTTCTGAGCTCTCCCATTTAGCGGCAACCCCCGGCATACTTTCACCATTAGGCCCCATATAAGTGAGCCCTTCTAATAAATTTAAAATAATATTACTTTCTGGTACCCCTTCCACTTTATGTGGATCAAGGGAGGAAACTTCAGTGCCATTATTAATAACAATATCTTGTTGTTTCGCAAGAAGAGTACCTTCTGGAGGTATTACCGCATGAGAAAGAAAAGAGGTCAGCGCAAGTGATATAATGCTGACAGGAAACATCATTTTTAACATAACTTTCTTTTTCATGGGTACCTCTCCTAATAAATAATCATCTATAGCGGGGTTACTCAATTTACATATAAATTATTTTTAAATAATATTCAGATATTTCATGCTATTTAATATGTTGAGATAATTGTTAGATAAAATTAATAACAATATTCTTCTTTTTTACACTTATAGTGAATTTTGTCAATTAGTGCGGTGTTATTATCACTTAAACTTTACTAAGCCCAGTAGACTTCTATCTTATGAAAAAAGAAAATTCTCATCACGCTATCTACAATAACAAATAAACATTTAATTAACACCGCGCAACTTTTATAGATAGAAAACCTACATAGCTCACAAAATTAATATAATCAGATGGGTTTTTAGCGAGGATACAGAACTTTATGATGTGTTCGGTGTAAGTTTTTTTTCACACAACTTGATTATAAACAATAACAAATCTGTCTTTAAATGACAGAAACTGGCTAATCTAAAAATAACGGTAGATTAATAAAAAAACATTTTTATTATTTGTTTTTAAAAATTAATATATTTTTTGAAATGCAATTAAAATCAGTACTATTTTCATTTATATCCCGATGAATTAGCAAAAAAAATATCCTTTATCGTTGTTATGAACCATAAAGGATATTCTGAGCGTTAGCCTACTTCTTCAAAATTTTTGCTTTAATTGGCTAAAGTCGTACCAAACCATTGTAGCTTTTGATTTAAACTGACGACTTCACCAACAATAATTAATGCAGGACTTTGCATTGAGTTTGCCATTTCAGCCAGTTGCTGTAATTGGCCAACAACCACTTTTTGTGTCGCCAGTGTACCTTTTTCTACTATTGCCACTGGCATAGTGGCACGCATATGCTGATTAAGTAACATTTGCTGAATGTAATCGGCTTTACTTAGCCCCATATAAAAAACCAAAGTTTGGTTATCTTGTGCGATACATTGCCATTGTGCGTCGTTCAGCCCTTTTCCATGCCCAGTAATAAAACGCACACTTTGTGCATAATCCCGATGTGTTAACGGAATACCGGCATAAGTGGTACAGCCTGATGCCGCAGTAATGCCGGGCACCACAGAAAAAGGTATTTGATGCTCAATTAAAGCTTCTAACTCTTCACTTCCTCGACCAAATATAAAAGGATCACCCCCTTTTAACCTCACTACCCTTTTCCCTGCCTTAGCGTGATTAATAAGAATTTGGTTAATCTCCTCTTGAGGAACACAATGAAAACCAGCTCGTTTACCAACATAAATACGCTCCGCATCTCTGCGCACTAAATGCATAACCTCATCAGAGACTAATCTATCATAAACCACAACATCGGCTTGCTGACATTGTTGCAGCCCTTTAATAGTCATTAATCCTGCATCTCCAGGGCCTGCCCCCACCAACACCACACTCCCTTGGGGCTGGTTATTTTCCGCTAGCAATGTGCTGATACGTTGTTGAATGCCGTTATCTCTACCTGCATCAATTTCTGCTTGTAGCGCTTTATCTGCAAAAAAACGCTCCCAAAAATAGCGTCTAGCACTCATGGTGGCAAAACGTTGTTTAACTTGCTCACGTAATTTCCCTGCTAACTGCGCTAAAGCGCCTAGCGAGTTGGGCAACCACCGTTCCATTTTTTCACGTAAGATGCGTGCAAGTACAGGGGCTTTTCCTCCCGAAGAAATCGCAACCATAATAGGGGAACGGTCAATCACTGAGGGCATAATAAAGCTAGCTTGCTTGGGCGAGTCAACCACGTTACAAAAAATGCGTTGTTCTGTGGCCTGCTGATAGACAAGTTGATTCACTTGCTCATTATCTGTGGCCGCAATGACTAGCCATTTGTCAGCTAAATCAGCGACACTAAATTCAGCCATGAAACACTGTAATCGTTGCTCGTTTTGCCACTGCATAAATTGTGGTGTGAATGTCGGTGCAACGACGGATATAACCGCTCCCGCTTCCATCAGTAAACGTGCCTTACGCTCTGCCACTTCACCGCCACCTACTAATAAACAAGGTTTATTGTTGAGCTGACAGAATATTGGAAAATAATCCATCTGGGTCCCCTATTTATTGGTTTTATCAATGACGCGAACGCACACTGACGGTATTGCCTTCGACTTTGACTTCATAATGAGTAATTGAATAGTGCTCATCTTCAAGGCAATAACCATCTGTTAAGCGAAAATGCTGCTTTTTCAGTGGACTGACGATATATAACTCATTGTTATGCTCTGCAATTAATCCCCGTGATAAAACACTCGCTTGCGCGAAGGGATCAATATTACTTAATGCGTAGAGCCGTTCATCTTGGTATGGACGGAAAATAGCCACCTGATCTTGCTCCACCAGCGCACAAACGCCAGTTCCCACAGTGATGTCATCTAATTGGCAAACCGCTATCCATTGACTCATGATTGCGTCTCCTCTGTTACCATTTTGATATCAATACGTTCATGCACGCGGGCAGGACGATGCTGAGCACGCTCTTTTACCATCTGTATATTAGGATCGGGCATCGGATTGTTAATAAAGTGCGCAAAACGTTTCAATGCTTGTGGTGAATCAAGGGTTTCTTGCCACTCACAGGCTACGCGCTCTTGTAAAACTTTAAGCTCTTTTTCTAACTGTGCATTTAAGCCTAACTTGTCGTGAATAATGACCTCACGTAAATATTCAACGCCCCCTTCTAGGCTTTCTAACCAAACGGAGGTTCGTTGTAATTTGTCTGCAGTACGGATATAGAACATCATAAAGCGGTCAATATAATGGATCAGCGTTTCTTCATCTAAATCCGCCGCGAATAGATCGCCATGACGTGGTTTCATGCCCCCATTACCACCAAAATAGAGATTCCAGCCTTTTTCTGTGGCAATAATCCCTACATCTTTCCCCTGAGCTTCGGAGCATTCACGGGTACAACCAGATACCCCAAATTTCATTTTATGCGGCGTGCGGATCCCTTTATAACGATGTTCTAAAAAGACACCTAATCCAACACTATCGCCAACCCCAAAACGACACCAACTGTTTCCTACACAAGTTTTTACCATACGGATCGCTTTGGCATAGGCATGGCCTGTTTCAAAACCCGCGGCAATTAATTTCTGCCAAATCGCCGGTAAATCTTGCTTCTGTGCACC
Organism: Proteus sp. MB838; assembly: GCF_054767435.1. Classification (NCBI taxonomy): domain Bacteria; kingdom Pseudomonadati; phylum Pseudomonadota; class Gammaproteobacteria; order Enterobacterales; family Morganellaceae; genus Proteus; species Proteus sp. MB838. The sequence continues at coordinate 85,352 of NZ_BAABMO010000008.1, read as the reverse complement.
AAACATCGCCATACGTTGAGAGCCTGTGATTTTGGTGTATAAATTGTATTCTTGCGCAATTTGTCCAATCGCAATAATACCCGCTGGCGTAATTTCACCGCCGGGGGAGCGTGGAATAATAGAGTAAGTGCCATCTTTTTGCAGATTGGCGAGGAAGTTATCATTCGTATCTTGTAGCGCAACTAAGTCATCACGCAAGATATAGTCGTTCCAACACGAAGCCAGCAGAGAGCCGACGGTCGGTTTACAAATTTCACAGCCATAGCCTTGACCATGTTTTTTCAATAGTTCATCAAAGCTTTTCAGCCCTTCAACACGAATAAGATGATAAAGCTCTTGGCGAGAATAGTGAAAATGTTCACAAAGGTGATGGTTAACTTCAATGCCTTGTTTTGTGAGTTCCGCATTTAATACTTGAGTGATAAGCGGAATACATCCCCCACACCCCGTTCCCGCTTTTGTTTCTGCTTTAATCGCCGCAACAGTATGACAACCACGCTCAATAGCTTGAATAATGTCGCCTTTGCTTACATCAAAACAGGAGCAAATTTGTGCTGTTTCAGGTAATGAATCAACCCCGATTGCCGGTTTACTTCCAGCATGAGCAGGTAAGATTAATGTGTCAGGATGTTCTGGTAATTCAATTGTATTTAATGCTAACTGTAACAGATTGCCATAATCTTCCGTGTCCCCAACCAATACCGCACCTAATAGGTATTTATTGTCTTCACTCACTATCAGACGTTTATAAATCTCTTTACCTTCATCAAGATAAATATAGCTACGACAACCTGCTTGGCGACCATGGGCATCACCAATTCCCCCTACATCAACCCCGAGTAGTTTTAATTTTGCACTTAAATCCGCCCCTTGGAATGCAGTCTGTTGACCTAATAGATGATCAACGGCTACCTGAGCCATTTTATAACCCGGGGCAACTAACCCAAATGTTTGGTTATGCCATGAAGCACACTCCCCAATGGCATAAATATCCGCATCTGAGGTTTGGCAATAGTCATTAATCACAATCCCCCCTCGTGGTGCTATATCGAGAGAACATTGGCGTGCTAATTTATCTTTCGGACGTATACCGGTTGAAAATACGACAAAATCAACCTCAAGTGAGGAGCCATCAGCAAACTGTAATGTTTTTCGCGCATTTTCCCCTGTCGATAAGATCGCTTGGGTGTTTTTCGCTGTGTGTACTTTAACCCCCATGCGCTCTATTTTACGTTTAAGTTGCTCTCCTCCCATGCTATCAAGCTGTTCTGCCATTAGCGTTGGCGCAAATTCAATCACATGGGTTTCAATACCTAAACTTTTTAGCGCACCAGCGGCTTCTAAACCTAACAGCCCGCCGCCAATAACCGCCCCTTTACGGCTTAAACGAGCACAAGCTTCAATCGCATTTAAATCTTCGATAGTTCGGTAAACAAAACAATCTGGTGAGTTGTTTCCATTAATAGGAGGAACCCATGGGTAGGAGCCTGTTGCCATGATCAATTTGTCGTAGCTAACACAACGCCCAGTATTGGTGTGCACCACTTTTTCTTCACGATTAATGGTGATCACACGCTCACCCACTAATACTTCAATATGATGTTTCTCGTAATAGCCGGGTTTAACTAACGAGAGCTCTTCAGCGGTGTGATGAGAAAAATAGGAAGAGAGATGGACTCTATCATATGCAATACGAGGTTCTTCACAAAAGACGATAATATTGAACGTTTCATTGCCGCCCTTATCAATCAATTCTTCTATATAACGGTGTCCAACCATGCCGTTACCGATGATTGCGAGTGTTTTCTTGCTCATTTTTGCCTCAGATCTAAAGGTATCTAAGGTTAAAATACGAGGCTACTCATAAGAGATATTGATGAATATCAAATACAGCTTAATCAATTCAGCCAATACAACTTAATAGTCAACATATTACTACCAAAGTAGTATTTTATTCGTCGTTTGTTGCGATTAATTATTCCTCAACCATAATTAATTCAAAAGGCTTATAACGAGGTGTTATATATAAGTGTAATAAAAACTTTGCGAAATGCGCTTATTTTGCCTAAGTTAATTTCCAAAAGTAATAACTAATAAGTTATTGACATAATAACGAAAGCGAGACTATTTCAGGGAGCGTCCAATGAAAGTGAAAACCAAATTATTATCATTACTTGTGATGGGTGCTCTCAGTGCCCCTGTATTGGCAGCAACACCCGCCAATACATTGATTGTAGTACAAGGCCTTGATGATATTGTTAGCCTTGATCCTGCCGAAAGTAACGAATTATCAAGTATTCAGACCGTACCAAGTTTATATCAACGTATTGTTCAGCCTAACCGTGACAATCCAGAAATTAACGAGCCAATTTTAGTCGAGAGTTGGCAGGCTCACCCTGAACAAAAATCTATCGTCTTTAAAATTAAACAGGATGCAAAATTTGCCTCCGGTAATAGCGTACGCCCAGAAGATATTATCTTCTCTTACCAGCGTGCAGTGACGATGAATAAATCCCCTGCTTTTATTTTAAATGTGCTAGGTTGGAAAGCAGATAATATTAATACCCTATTGAAAAAAGTCAGTGATAAAGAGATTGAAGTACGTTGGACAGCAGATGTTAGCCCTGATGTGGTACTTAACATCCTTTCTACACCAATCGCTTCTATTGTTGATGAGAAATTGATTGCCGCACATATTAAAAATAATGACTTTGGTAATAATTGGCTAAAAATGAATTCGGCTGGTAGTGGTGCTTATAAAATGCGTGCCTACAAACCTCGCCAAGCCATTGTGTTAGAAGCTAACCCTCTTTCACCGACCGGTGCTCCTAAGATAGCCAATATTATTATCAAAAATGTGCCCGATCCCGCTTCACGTCGTCTGTTAATTGAAAAAGGCGATGCGGATATTGCCCGTGACTTAGGTACAGACCAAACTGCAGCATTAGCAGGTAAACCGGGCATTCAAATTTTAAATATCCCTTCTGCTGAGCAAGTCTATATGGCGTTTAATACCGGTAGCGGAAATCCGCTTCTTAGCAATCCGGCATTTTGGCAAGCAGCGCGCTATTTGGTCGATTATAAAGGGATCACCAATGACTTAATGCGTGGGCAATATTTTATTCACCAAAGTTTCTTACCGGTGGGATTACCGGGGGCATTAGAAGATAATCCATTTAGTTTTGATCCGCAAAAAGCGAAAGATATCTTAGCAAAAGCAGGAATTACTCATGCACGTTTTACTCTCGATGTAGAAAACAAAGTTCCTTACATCACCGTTGCACAATCTATTCAAGCAAGCTTTGCACAAGCGGGTGTACAGGTTGATCTGTTACCTGCTGCCGGTAGTCAAGTTTATAGCCGAGTGAGAGCAAGGCAGCACCAAGCGGCGATCCGTTTTTGGATCCCCGACTATTTTGATGCTCACTCCAATGCTAGCGCTTTTGCCTATAATGACGGGCAATCAAATACCGTGGCTTGGTTAAATAATTGGAATATTCCTGAGTTAAGTAAACAAACACTCGTCGCCCTTAATGAAGCGGATAAGGCTAAACGTCAGTCCCTTTATACTGAAATGCAAAAAGAGCTACAACGCAGTTCACCTTACGTGTTTATCGACCAAGGCAAAAATCAGATTGTATTACGGGATAACGTGAAAGGTTATGCTCAAGGTCTAAATGCCGATATGGTCTATTACGACAAAGTCACTAAGTGATCATTTTCCTGCCGCCACTCACAATCATGTTATTGTGAGTGGTCTATTTTTTGCGATTTCAAGGCTGTTGCCGTATGAATACACTCACGATATCCACTCGCCTAAAAAGCCAGTTGTTTACCTTGGTTCAAGGTATATTGACATTGGCGCTAACACTTTTAGGGTTACTGGTTATTACTTTTACGCTTTCTGCGTTTTCCCCTGTGGATCCTGTTTTACAAATTGTTGGTGATCACGCCAGTATTGAAACTTATAATCAAGTAAAACATGAGTTAGGGTTAGATTTACCCATCTACATGCAATTTTTCCACTATGTAGAAGCACTATTGCAAGGAAATTTAGGTACGGCGACGTCAACGGGTCAACCGGTATTTGATGATTTAATCGCCACCTTTCCAGCCACTTTAGAATTAGCCACTGTCGCCTTAGTCATTGGCGCTAGTTTGGGGGTTTTATTTGGTGTGTTATGTGCGCGTTTTGTTGGCACCCCCTTTGATTTTATCTTACGCTTTTTAACGCTATTAGGTAGCTCAGTCCCTATTTTCTGGTTAGGTTTAATACTACTCCTTATTTTTTATGCCACATTGCAATGGACAGCAGGCCCAGGACGTTTGGATGATATTTATCAATTTACCATTGAGCCTGTAACCGGCTTTGCCTTGATTGACACTCTACTGGCAGGTGATAAAGATGCCTTTCTAAACGCTCTATCACATCTCATATTACCGGTTTCTCTGCTAGCCTATTTTGCGCTGGCATCTATTACCCGTTTAACACGCTCTGCCTGTTTAAATGAGATGAATAAAGAGTATGTCACTCTCGCCAGAGCAAAAGGGATTGGCGAATTACGTCTCTTATTTACCCATGTATTACCTAATATTCGCGGTGTGTTGATGACCATTATCGCCTTGTCTTATACAGGGATGTTAGAAGGTGCCGTATTAACAGAAACAGTATTTTCTTGGCCGGGGATTGGTCGTTATCTCACAACGGCTCTCTTTGCGGGTGATACCACCGCAATTATGGGGGGCACACTTGTTATTGGTCTATGTTTTGTGCTGATTAATAATATGACAGATATCGTTATTCGTTTGACTGATCCGAGGTTACGCTAATGTCACTCTCCTTTTTAACAAAAATAGCGCGTTCACCTTCAGCGTTTATCGGTCTGTCATTGCTGCTCCTTCTGCTACTAATTGCCATTTTTGCCCCTTGGTTAGCGCCTTATGATCCGAATTGGCAACACGCTGCACAACGCTTATTAGCCCCTAATGCCGCACACTGGTTAGGTACTGATAGTTATGGTCGCGATATTCTTTCACGCTTAATTTATGGTACACGCCCAATGTTAGGTTTGGTGGGCCTTGTTGCCTTGATAACACTACCATTAGGGCTATTTATTGGCATTTTATCCGGTTATTACGGCGGTTGGACAGAGCGGATTTTAATGCGTTTTACCGACATCATTATGTCTATGCCCTCCTTAATTTTAGCCTTTGCCTTTGTCGCCATGTTAGGGCCGGGATTACTTAACGGTGCATTAGCCCTTGCACTTACAGCATGGCCGGCTTATGCCCGCCAAGCCCGTAGTGAAATTCAACACTTACGTAATAGTGATTACCTTGCAGCCGCTGAAATGATGGGAATTAACGGTATTAGACTATTATGGGGGCACATTCTTCCTTTATGTTTACCGTCTGCCATTGTACGTTTAGCCCTTAATTTAGCGGTGATCATTCTTGCTGCAGCAGGTTTAGGTTTCCTTGGGCTAGGTGCTCGCCCTCCCATGGCGGAATGGGGAGCAATGATTGCCGAAGGGATGCCCGTTATTTTTGATCAGTGGTGGGTGGCAGCTATTCCGGGTACGGCAATTTTAATCAGTAGCCTTGCTTTTAACTTATTGGGTGATGGATTACGCGATGTATTAGGAGAAAGCCATGAATAAAGCCCCTTTAATCGAAGTCGATAATCTGTGTATTGATTTTCCACGTGCTAGAGTGGTGAATAATGTCTCTTTTCAGCTAGGACAAGAGCGGTTAGCGCTGGTGGGTGAATCTGGTTCAGGAAAATCGATGACGGCACGCTCATTAATGGGCTTAGTGCGTAAGCCGGGCAAAGTTTCTGCTGATAAATTGCATTTTATGGGGGACGATCTCCTCGCTTATTCTCCTAAGCAATGGAACCAGTTACGAGGAAAAACAATATCAATGGTATTACAAGATCCTCGTTATGCATTAAACCCAGTGAAAACCATTTATCAGCAAGTAGAAGAAACGGTAAAACTCCATCAAAAATTATCCCATAAAGATCGACATGCATTAATTACTGAAACTTTGCTTTCCGTGGGATTACCGGAACAGAGTATTTCTCGCTACCCCGGTGAATTATCGGGCGGTATGGGACAACGCGCGATGATCGCTATTGCGCTGATTAATAACCCAACGGTATTGATTGCAGATGAGCCAACTTCCGCACTAGATGCACAGCTACGACATCAAATATTAGAACTTATCATTACCCAATGCGCACAACGAGATATGGCTTTGTTGTTAATTAGCCATGATCTACCTTTAGTGGCTGAATATTGTGATCGTGTTATGGTCATGTATCAAGGAGAGCAAGTGGATGAGCTTGAGGCAAAAGCATTATCTCAAGCCACACATCCATACACCCGCACCTTATGGACCTGTCGCCCTAATGCGAGTACCTATGGCACACAATTACCGGTATTAGATAGAACACTGAATTTTAAAGGTACACCTTATGCTAATTGATATTCATCATTTACGCGTTCAATTTGAACAAAATAGACAGATTAAGCAGGTGGTAAAAGGTGTCAATCTACAAGTTAAACAAGGCGAAACCTTTAGTTTAATTGGTCGTTCTGGTTGCGGTAAATCAACTGTATTACGGGTTATAGCCGGATTATTACATCATTGGCAAGGGGATATTAAGTTGTTAGGGCAAGCAATCAAGCCACAGCAACGCTTTCAAGGTAAGTTACGCCGTAACATACAGATGGTGTTTCAAGATCCCTATGCTTCATTACACCCTCAACATCGGATAGAACGAGCATTTATTGAGCCGTTAAAAATTCATCATATTGCTTATGATAAAACAACAATAACCTCAGCGTTAGAGCAAGTCGGTTTAGAAGGCGATATTGCTTATCGTTATCCACATCAACTATCAGGTGGACAACGTCAACGTGTGGCTATAGCCAGAGCATTACTGTTGCAACCACAGTTGTTATTGTTAGATGAGCCAACCTCTGCACTGGATATGTCGGTACAAGCAGAAATTTTAAATCTGCTTAATACCTTAAAAAAACAACATAACATGACTTACCTTTTGGTCAGCCATGATGCAGATGTTATTGCACATATGTCGGATAGCGCAGCGCTAATGGAAGAGGGTCAATTGACTTGCTATTATGATAGAAAAGCGCTTTCTCAAGGGCTTCATCGTCTTGATTAATTAAAAATAGCCACAAAAAAGATAACAAAGAGAGAAATGATAAGAGCAGTATTAAATATCAATACTGCTCTATTGGTAATATTACACTGTGCTTATACTAATAATCCCGGAAAAATAGAACGTAACCCGGTGACAATAAATTCAATACCTAACGACATCAACAATAACCCCATAATACGCGTAACAACGTTGATACCGGTTTGACCTAAGTATTTAACTAATAAAGTGGCACTACGAAACAGTAACCAGCAACAAAAAGCAAAAAAGATACTGGTCGCAGCAAGACCTAAGAAATTAGTCACCCCTTCCCAGCGTGAACTCCAAACAATACAGGAGCTAATTGCGCCAGGACCTGCCATCAATGGCAATGCTAAAGGCACCACCGCAACACTGCTACGTACTGCTGATTCATTTTTTTCTTGGTTATTTTGTTTATCTTCTCCTAAGCGCCCATTTATCATGGTCATTGCGATTGTCACTATCAGCATCCCCCCAGCGATACGAAATGAGTCAATAGAGATGCCAAAAATACTCAGTATCGAATCACCTATTAATAGGGAAATAACCAAAATAATCGCAACGGAGCCATTGGCAATTAAGTTTGTTTTATTACGTCCTGCATCCGTTTGATAACTCGTCATACTGATAAATACAGGCAAGATCCCTATCGGGTTTACAATAGCAAAAAGACCGACAAAAAATTTAATATAACCGGATAAATCCAGCAGTGCCCCCATGAAAAGCCCCTTCTTGGCTAATAAACATGCGAATTATGCTCTAAAAGATAGAGTAACTCCAAAAAATGCGCGTTACTTTAAATCAATAAACCAGTTAATTCTATTACTTAACATTATTTTGGCTAAATTTTTCGCTAGTAAACAACCATAACTCTAGTGATTTAATTTTATATCCTAGAGAGTCTTACAACAAAAAAATAGTCCATTTATTTTTGTAATTAATTATCATTACCATTTAAACACTTGCTGAAAGGTGTCAGCTTGCTATTATTGTGATGTAGATCACTTTAATTAATTAGAAAAATGATAAGCTGTCATCATTCAGAAAAAGGAGATCTTTTTAAAATATATTTGTATTTGTTATTGTTTTTTCTTAGCTTTTTAAGCAAATTAGAGCTTCTAATAATAATGACTTAAATAAGTATAGAAATTTTGATTTGAGCTATTCTTATTTAGTGATGATTTTACCGGCTAATTTGCTTAAAAAGTTTAACATTTTATCAGGAGTCTCTTTATGTCTGTAACTAACGTTACTGAACTCAATGATCTGGTTGCTCGTGTAAAAAAAGCTCAGCTTGAATTTGCTAACTTTTCTCAAGAAAAAGTTGATGCAATTTTTCGTGCTGCTGCATTAGCTGCCGCTGACGCCCGTATTCCTCTTGCAAAATTAGCTGTTGAAGAGTCTGGCATGGGTATCGTTGAAGATAAAGTGATCAAAAACCACTTTGCTTCAGAATATATCTACAATGCGTATAAGGACGAAAAAACCTGCGGTATTTTGTCTGAAGATTTAACCTACGGTACTATCACTATTGCTGAACCTATCGGTATTATCTGTGGTATCGTGCCAACCACTAACCCTACTTCTACCGCTATTTTTAAAGCATTAATCAGCTTAAAAACACGCAACGGTATTATTTTCTCTCCACATCCACGGGCGAAATTAGCCACAAACCGTGCGGCTGAAATTGTGTTAAACGCTGCAATCGCCGCGGGTGCACCAAAAGATATTATCGACTGGATCGATGAACCTTCAGTGGCATTATCCAATGCATTAATGCACCATGATGATATTAACCTGATCTTAGCAACAGGTGGCCCAGGAATGGTAAAAGCCGCTTACAGTTCAGGTAAACCTGCTATCGGTGTTGGTGCGGGTAATACTCCTGTTGTTATTGATGACTCAGCAGACATTAAACGTGCAGTTGCTTCTATTTTGATGTCAAAAACCTTTGATAATGGGGTTATTTGTGCTTCAGAGCAATCTGTTATCGTCGTAGACAGTATCTATAAACAAGTTCGTGAACGTTTCGCCACTCACGGCGGCTACATGTTAACCGGTAAAGAGTTAAAAGCTGTTCAAGATATTATCTTAAAAGATGGTAACTTGAATGCGGCCATCGTTGGTCAACCGGCAGTGAAAATCGCAGAAATGGCCGGTATTGAAGTGCCTGTTAACACTAAGATTTTAATTGGTGAAGTTAAAGAAACTACTGATGCAGAACCTTTTGCTCACGAAAAACTATCTCCTCTGTTAGCAATGTACCATGCACAAAACTTTGAAGATGCGGTACATAAAGCAGAAAAATTAGTTGAAATGGGCGGTATTGGTCATACTTCTTGTTTATATACCGATCAAGACAACTGTCCTGAACATGTTGCCTACTTTGGCGACAAAATGAAAACTTCCCGTATTTTAATCAATACACCGGCATCACAAGGGGGTATTGGTGACTTATACAACTTTAAACTCGCTCCTTCTCTCACTTTAGGCTGTGGCTCATGGGGTGGTAACTCCATTTCTGAGAACGTAGGGCCAAAACACCTTATCAACACTAAAACCGTGGCGAAAAGAGCAGAAAATATGTTGTGGCACAAACTTCCTAAATCAATTTATTTCCGCCGTGGTTGCTTACCTATTGCACTGGAAGAGATTGCAACTGATGGTAAAAAACGCGCATTTATCGTTACAGACAGTTTCTTATTCAACAACGGTTACGTTGATGAAGTGACCAATGTACTGAAAAAATTTGGTGTTGAAACGGAAGTTTTCTTTGAAGTTGAAGCAGATCCAACATTAAGTGTCGTACGCAAAGGTGCAGAGCAGATGAACAGCTTTAAACCTGATGTGATCATCGCATTAGGTGGCGGTTCACCAATGGATGCGGCTAAGATTATGTGGGTAATGTATGAACACCCAGAAACACACTTCGAAGAATTAGCATTACGCTTTATGGATATCCGTAAACGTATTTATAAATTCCCGAAAATGGGTGTGAAGGCTCAAATGGTAGCAATTACCACAACATCAGGTACAGGCTCTGAAGTTACACCATTTGCTGTTGTGACTGATGATGAAACAGGCCAAAAATATCCATTAGCAGACTACGCATTAACGCCAGATATGGCGATTGTAGATGCCAATCTGGTGATGAATATGCCTAAATCACTCTGTGCTTTTGGTGGTTTAGATGCGGTGACTCACGCATTAGAAGCTTATGTTTCTGTATTAGCCAATGAGTATTCTGATGGTCAGGCACTGCAAGCTCTGAAATTGCTGAAAGAATATCTGCCAGCAAGCTATCATGAAGGTGCTAAAAATCCGGTTGCTCGTGAGCGTGTCCACAATGCAGCCACCATCGCAGGTATTGCATTTGCTAACGCCTTCTTAGGGGTTTGTCACTCAATGGCGCATAAATTAGGCTCTGAATTCCATATTCCTCATGGTCTTGCCAATGCGTTATTAATTTCTAACGTTATTCGTTATAACGCGAATGATAACCCAACAAAACAGACTGCATTTAGCCAATATGACCGTCCACAAGCACGTCGTCGTTATGCTGAAATTGCTGATCACTTAGAACTGTCTGCTCCTGGTGATCGCACAGCCGCTAAGATTGAAAAACTGTTAGCTTGGTTAGAAGAGATGAAATCTTCATTAGGTATCCCTGCTTCTATCCGTGAGGCGGGCGTACAAGAAAGTGATTTCTTAGCGAAAGTGGATAAATTATCAGAAGATGCGTTTGATGATCAGTGTACTGGTGCTAACCCACGTTATCCGCTGATCTCTGAGTTAAAACAACTGTTATTAGATTCTTACTACGGCCGCGAATTTAACGAGCACCCTGTTGCTGAGGTAAAAGAAGCGAAGCCTGCGAAAAAAAGCAGTAAGAAATAATAGCGCTATCTCTGTATTAACAGATTAGCCTTCAATCTTCGATGATTGCTTTACTATAAAACCAGCCACAAGGCTGGTTTTATTTTGTCTATCAATGGATAACAATAATGTTCTAATCCCCTTATCTCTCAATTTATTTTTCTTCCTTGTATTTAATATGACGTCCAGCAAGATAGATGAGATAGCCGCCTTGTGATTATCACTTTTAGATATCCATTACTAAAACAGCACCAATCGCCCTCTCCCTCATTTTTATCAACATCCATCTCTTTATTCAACTTAACCGTGATTAAGCGCTTAACGTGCTTTACAGCGCCTTGATATCTGATTACCTAGAAATGAAAACGCTAAAATTTCTCATTGAGTTAAACCACACGACACAATTATTCTTATGATAAGGCTTATCGCACAAAAATGAGAGTTGAGCAAAAGTAGGCACTATTAATGTAATAAAATGAGGTGCTTATTTTTTAATAAGCACTTTTTACCGCAACACCATAAAAAAGAGAAATATCAAAAGATTTTGATCTATCGAAGAAAGGAATAAACTTATAAAAATAAAATTTCAATAAAATATTATCGAACTCACTTTTGCTTATTAAGCAGTATATAACATTCAAAGTAGGGGCTATTTGTATATTTTTTATCTAATAAATACTACTTTAGTGGTAATTCGCATGTTTATATTTGGTCTATTAAGCACAGTTTCCTCTTTTTTACTCATAACCAATATGAATATTTAGATATAAACATTTCACCTGAGCCATTAAATGGTTGAAATATTTTTTCACTCACAAGCATTTTTTCTCTTCTTTATTCAGTTTTATTAAACTATAAATAATGGCGAAGTATCAAATGTCATCATCTTAGAACATTTGTAAAAATCAATATCTACATCACAAAACAAAGAACCTACGTATATCTGATTACCTTTTTATTGATTAAAGATAATGAAACAGAGAAAACGAATAAATGTTTCTAGAAAAAAACTAACATTTTTTTACATTATTGATGCTATTTTCAGTTATGAATTATAAAATACAGTAAATATAAAACGTAACTTCTAAAAATAGATAACCTTTTTTTAGTATAACAAGAGATAACATTTATTTAGACGATTATATTTCCTCCCCTCTATTCCCGCACCAATTAACAATAGAGAAGAGGAATTTTGCATTATAACTGTTCAATTCGTCCTTTTAACGTAGCCTCTGTATAATGTTTGCGGCACACTGAAACATATTTTTCATTACCACCTATTTCCACTTGTGCGCCGTCTGAAAGTACTTTCCCATTTGCCGCTAAGCGTAATACTTTATTTGCTTTACGCCCGCAGTAACAAACTGTTTTAAGCTCAACGAGCTTGTCAGCCCATGCAAGCAAATAAGCACTACCGGTAAATAATTCACCTCTAAAATCCGTTCTTAAGCCATAGGTTAAAACGGGTATATCATAACTATCGGTAATTTCACAAAGTTGCTCTACATGTGCTTTAGTCAAAAATTGGCATTCATCAATCAAAACACAATGAATAGGCTCTTTATTATTTTCAGCTAAAATAGCATCACGAATATTCATATCATCACTGAAAAGCAATGCATCAGCACTTAACCCTATCCTTGAGGTTACTTTTCCCTTGGCAAAACGTGTGTCTATCGCTGCCGTAAAAATCAAAGTTCGCATTCCTCGCTCATTATAGTTATAAGAAGACTGCAATAAAGATGTTGATTTTCCGGCATTCATAGCTGAATAATAAAAGTAAAGCTGAGCCATCAGCTCTCTCCTTAAATAGTGTGTATTATCGCGGGAAGCAGTTTAACATAAACAAACGAGAAGTTATCAACGACAACTATTTATAGCCTTTATTTCTATAAAAGATATAGCGAAAAAAGCGCAGGATCACTGATGAGGCAAATTTTTTGTTTAAAAAATAAATAGCCTTAATAGGTACTTAACATATTAACCCCGCCTTTGATATACAGTTATTAAACTATGAAAGTTACTCTAAGCGCATTTTTAGAAAAAAATCCGTTATTATAAAAAAGTAGACAACGTTTTCTATTCTTTTACATTAGCGCTATCACCAGTTAAAAGATGTATATCATTACTAATATTTCCTTTATTGGCGAAAGATGCCCCAACTTTTAATATTTTTTTGTAAAGATATTCGTTTTAAAAAAAGAAAATTTACGTTTGGTTTGTATTTAGCTATTGCAGAATTTTAAATAGCAATCTATTATTAGTATTACATCAGCCAACAACATTTATTTGAGACCAGGAAAATGAGCGAATCTTTAAAAATATTAAATAACATCCGTACTCTTCGTGCACAGGCAAGAGAAACTTCTTTAGAAACTTTAGAAGAAATGCTTGAGAAACTTGAAGTCGTTGTTAATGAACGCCGCGAAGAAGAACAAGCAATGCAAGCTGAAATTGAAGAACGTCAGCAAAAATTACAAAAATACCGTGAGCTATTAATTGCCGATGGTATTGATCCAACTGACCTGCTTGAAGCTGCTGGCGCAAGCAAAACTGGTCGTGCTAAACGTGCAGCACGTCCTGCTAAATATTCATACGTTGATGATAATGGTGAAACTAAAACTTGGACAGGCCAAGGCCGTACACCAGCTGTAATCAAACGTGCAATTGAAGAAGAAGGCAAATCTTTAGAAGATTTCCTCATCTAATTTAATGCATACTCTATTTAAAATACCCTTTTAAAAATTAAAAGGGTATTTTTCTTGTTTAGTCATTTTTATTAAACGAGCGTTTAACTTTAATAGGCTGATGAAGCTTTTAAATAAAAAGGGCTTTACAAATATAGTGAATGTATTGATAAAATTAATTAGTTAATTTTATAATAAAAAAGGAGCTTTAAGGCTCCTTTTTGTCTTGTGCATTATATCTATGCTCTGATTATTGCTGGTAATAATCTACATACCAATCCACAAACTGCTTCACACCATACTCTACTGCAGTGTTGGGTGAAAAACCTGTTGTCTGAGCTAAATCGCTACAATCAGCACAGGTTGAAAGTACATCACCATCTTGCATCGGCATTAAGTTCAATTTAGCTTTAATATTGAGTGATTTTTCTATTGCTGTAATAAAATCCATTAACTTTGTAGGTTGCCCATTACCCACATTATATATTTTATAAGGTGCAGAACTTGATGAAGTTTCCCCCTGCTCTACGGTCCAATTTGGGTTGGGTTGAGGAATAATATTAATTAAACGTACCACAGAACTGACAATATCATCGACATAAGTGAAATCACGGGTCATATTTCCGCCATTATAAACATCGATAGGCTCACCCGCTAACATAGCTTTAGTAAATTTAAATAGTGCCATATCAGGACGCCCCCAAGGACCATATACGGTAAAAAATCGCAGTCCTGTTGTGGGTAGCTGATATAAATGAGAATAGCTATGAGACATTAATTCGTTGGCTTTTTTCGTCGCAGCATAAAGTGATACCGGATGATCAACACTATCTTCTGTAGAGAAAGGTTGCTTTTGATTTAAACCATATACCGAGCTTGATGACGAATAAATCAAATGCCCAACGTTATGATGGCGACAACCTTCTAATATATTAATATGGCCTACAATATTAGCATCGATATATGCCATTGGGTTTTCAATTGAATAACGAACGCCAGGCTGAGCCGCCAAGTGAATAACTCGATCAAAACGGTGATCAGCAAATAATTGCGTAATACTCACTGAATCTGTAATATCAATTTTCTCAAATTGGAAGTTATCCAACTGATTAAGTTTAGCTAATCGTGCTTCTTTTAAGCGCACATCATAATAATCATTGAGATTATCTATCCCGATAACATGATAACCCATTTCTATCAAACGCTGGCTTAAATGATAGCCAATAAATCCTGCTGCACCTGTTACTAATATTTTCATATTATACTCAAATAACCCAATTAATTGATTTCTGCGCTAAACGCTATCATGCTTAATATCACCTCAATTAACATCATAACGCTTAACCTTGTCAATGCCGATATATATATCAATATTAGCACTGTAATTTATCATCTTTTATAGCAGTACTTTTAAGCTTTAAGCCATAAATAAATGCCGCACCACATTATAAAATTAAAATGACAGTGCGACACTATTAACAAGATAAATCGTTAAATTTTGTTACTCAACACATTAAGCTTGCAGTGATTTTATCCATTTCGTGAACTCTTCGCCAAACTCTTCGTGCTGTAAACCATATTCAACAAAAGCTTTCATATAGCCTAATTTATTACCACAATCGTGGCTTTTCCCTTGTAGGTGATAAGCTTCTACAGGCTCTTTTTCAATTAACATTGCAATCGCGTCAGTTAATTGAATTTCATCCCCTGCTCCTGGTGCGGTTTTGGCTAATAAAGGCCAAATGTTTTCAGACAACACATAACGACCAACAATAGATAAATTTGAAGGTGCTTCTTCTTTCTTCGGTTTTTCTACCACACGAGTAATGGGTTTACTGTCGCCAGGCTGTAAATGTTCTCCCATGCAGTCAACAATCCCGTAGTTAGATACTTCCTCTTCAGGAACAGGCTCTACTAAAATTTGACTTGCGCCAGATTGTTCAAAATGAGAAAGCATCTCTTTTAAATTAACCTTAGTCAGATCAGCACTATATCGGTCTAAAATAACATCCGGCAAGATAACAGCGAAAGGCTCATCACCCACCAAAGGTTTTGCACATAAAATGGCATGGCCTAACCCTTTTGCTATTCCTTGGCGAGTTTGCATAATAGTAACGTGACTTGGACAAATACCTTGTACTTCTTCCAACAACTGACGTTTAACTCGTTTTTCTAAAATAGCTTCTAATTCAAAACTGGTATCAAAATGGTTTTCAATAGAATTTTTTGAAGAGTGTGTAACTAGCACAATTTCATTGATGCCAGCTGCAATACATTCATTAACAACATATTGAATTAAAGGTTTATCAACAACAGGTAGCATCTCTTTTGGGATAGCCTTGGTGGCAGGCAACATTCTTGTTCCTAGCCCTGCAACAGGGATCACCGCTTTTCTTACTTTACGCACCACTGATGACATTACTCTTCTCCTACAAATTAAGTACCATGATATTCCTATGATGTTATGGTACATATAAAAAAATAATCGCCAGAGTATACCAGCTAATATCTACGGATAAACAGAGCATCATCGCTTAATTGAGATTGTTCTTCATTTATGTTTAATATATGTGCAATAACAGATTTTATTTAATCTAAATTTAACGTTTATGTATAGGTGAGAACATTAAATTAATTTTATGGTGCTGATTCCAAATTTTACATTGCCAATCTATTCCCACACACTTTATTTGGTTAATATATAAAGAGTGTAGTGTTCCTAAAGGTATACCACTATTTAAAACATATTTTTTATTCTCTGTTTTTATTTCAGCTCGTAGTCCTGCTGACGCTAATAATATATTTTTTTCCTTGGTGTGGTAATAACCTAAAATCAGCGGGAATGATCCTCTCACCCCCATATCCTCAAGCATTTTATTGATTTTATTCAATATGTTATACATACTAGGTAAGAAGCGTCTTTTCTCAGTAGCTTTTAGGAAACGATTAAAAACCACCCTTAAAAGCAGCGCAACGAGTAACCCATTTTCTTCATCATTAGAGACGTCAACACAGTAAAAAATGATTTGATCTTTTGATAAAGTCGCTATATCAAATAACAACCCCATTTGGGATGCATCATTTAATTGACGATAATTAACATTATATCCTGCGACAATTTGTTTAACTTGCGGTTGCATCTGTTTAACAAAGGATTGAATATAATGAGGCTGTTCTCGTAAGTTATTCCAAAGAGGTCCAAGTTGTCCCCTTGCAATTAATTCAGACTCAAAAAAACCTGGACATAATACTTCAATGACCTTCTGTTTTAACTTAGCTAAATTAGTTACGGGCTTAAGAAAAACGTCCTGAGCGCCAAAGCGCAACATATCATCAATTTCAGCCATGTTGTCAGTACATGAAATAGCAATAACAGGGAAAGACCAATGACGCTGCTCTAGATGACATAAAAAAGTCGGCCCATTCATAACAGGCATTCTGATATCACATAAAATAAGATCAGGTCTTAGTCCCTCTTCAAGTAACAACAATGCTTGGCTACCATTGTCAGTCGCATAAACGCAAGCCTTTTCGTGTGAAAAATACTCAGTGAGCATGGTGCGAAATACAACCTCATCATCAATAATGAGAATTTTTTTACCGACTAAGGCTTTATTCATTAGTAATACCCATAACTATCATTTCACTTGCAGTTTATTTAGCGTTACATTATTAGTTTAGTTCAACATTGACGTTTATTATTCCTAATCGCTATTTTTCTGATGGGGATCGTCGTATAAAAATGGATCAGGACATTACCTTGTCAAATTTATGCCCCTGCAATAGCCAATTGCCTTATAGTGAGTGCTGTGAGCCTTACTTATTAGGGACAAAAAATGCCCCTACAGCTCAAGCGTTAATGCGCTCTCGCTATAGTGCTTTTGTGACTCATAATGCAGATCACCTAATCAAAACATGGCACCCTTCGTGTCGTACACCTTCTTTACGGGATGAGTTAATCGCCACGTTTCCCAATACACAATGGCTAGGGTTACATATTATATCGGCACAAGAAAACCCTCGTGATAACGAAGCCTTTGTTGAATTCTCAGCTTGCTTTATTGAAATAAATGCTGATGATAAGCAGTATCTACATGAACGCTCTCGTTTTCTAAAAATAGACGACTGCTGGTTTTATATTGATGGTGTACAGCCTAAAGTAGGACGAAACGATCCCTGTCCTTGTGGCTCAGGCCGTAAATACAAAAAATGTTGTGAACACAATAGAAAATAATTGCAAACACAGAAGTAAATTAAAGGATTTATCCATACATGCAACACCAAAATACTCAAAAGAAAATACTACGTACTATTTGTCCAGATGCGAAAGGACTTATCGCAAAAATTACTAATATTTGTTATAAACATCAGCTCAATATTGTTCAAAATAATGAGTTTGTTGATCATCGCACTGGCCGCTTTTTTATGCGTACTGAGCTAGAAGGCATTTTTAATGATGAAACCTTTTTAGCCGATTTAGATGATGCACTTCCACAAGGCTCACAGCGAGAGCTTAATACTGCCGGTCGCCGCCGTATCGTCATTATGGTCACTAAAGAAGCCCATTGTATTGGTGACCTCTTAATGAAAAGCGCTTTTGGTGATCTGGATGTTGAAATTGCAGCAGTTATTGGTAATCACGACACGCTAAAACACCTTGTTGAGCAATTTGGGATCCCTTTCCATCTCATTAGTCATGAAGGGTTAACCCGTGATCAGCATGATGAAAAACTGATAGCACAAATTGACCAATACAAACCTGATTATGTGGTATTAGCTAAATATATGCGTGTATTAACCCCCGCATTTGTACAACATTACCCAAATCAAATTATTAATATTCATCATTCTTTCTTACCGGCATTTATTGGCGCCCGCCCATATCATCAAGCCTATGAACGTGGTGTAAAAATTATTGGCGCCACAGCTCACTATGTAAATGATAATTTAGATGAAGGCCCTATTATTACTCAAAATGTAATAAACGTAGACCACACTTTTTCAGCAGAAGATATGATGCGCGCAGGACGGGATGTAGAGAAAAACGTACTAAGCCACGCCCTCTATTGGGTGCTCTCGCAACGTGTTTTTGTTTATGGCAACAGAACAATTATTTTGTAGGCTTACCCGTTTTAAATTAGTGTAACTACGACACAAGCCTAAAGTAACAAGAGCCTGAGATAGTTATTTTATCACAGGCTCTTTTTATTTTTTGTTACACATCCAAGTCAATCACTATAGCTTTCTATCTAAAATCAATACGATATAGCACAACAGTTAAGCAAAGCGGATATTTTTACAGCAGTTGATCGCTTTTTCTTAAAATAGCACTTTACACATCTCAGGTATTTGGTATTATTGCGCCCGCTGTCACGGACAGCAAGACAATTTAATGTTGGTGGGATACCCAAGCGGCCAAAGGGAGCAGACTGTAAATCTGCCGTCACAGACTTCGAAGGTTCGAATCCTTCTCCCACCACCATCTTCAATACTCTTCACTATTTTTTCATTCCAATTCTTTTATTAAATCAACAAACCTGTTCAATATACTCGAGTGATATTTAGATTTATAGATATAACAATTATAAATCAGTTCCGTTTGTGTTAAAGGTATAAAGCACAGTTGCTTTTCATCCTCACTTTTAATCGGGTTTTCATCAGTAAATAATAGCGAATGGTGAGTTTGAATAAAGTTTAAACAACAGTTTAAATCATCCATCAATCTAATACTGATAGGTTTACCCTGATCCGCTATTTCATTTTCTAATTTCTTTATTTTTGCTGTTTTATATAAAGCGGGATCACATAACCAAATATTTTCTTTTAGCAATGTATTGATATTCTCTTGTGCTTTTTGTGCTAAGATTTGTTGGCAACATATTCCTAGATATTTATTTTTAACTTGATGTATTAAGCTAAACTTTTCACTAATAATTTTATCTGAGCTTAAGATTAACGTGTTTCCATCATAATCTGGTATCTCTTCAAAATTATCTTTCGAAAATCTCATCATATTTATATGTGAACAATTCTTATTGGCTGCTTGATAGAGTGCTGTTAAATATTGACTTTTACCCCAATCATAATAAACATGAATGCTATTATTAATAATGCCCGATGTGTGTTTTTTTGTTATCTCTTTTTCTTGCAGATAAAGTGATTTTAAATCATTATAGAGTTCTAACCCTTCTTGCGTTAAACTCATACCAAACTTTTCCCGCTTAAACAAGCGCTTCCCTAGCACGGCTTCAAAATCTTTGATTGATTTCGCTACAGGTGGTGTCGTTCGGTTCATCACACGAGCAGCTTTACTTAAGGATCCATTTTCAACGACGGCCATAAAGGCCTCTAATTTACGAGAAAAAAACATAATCCACCATTCCTTTGCTGTGTTAAACAAAACAATTAAATTAATTTTATTAATATAAATAAAACACATATTAACTGAAAGAAATCCATGCGAAATAAATATTATTTTTAATTATCTTCACCTCCTATAAATATAATTTATAATTCAATTGATATTTTTATTCTGTCATTTTGCTTTACATATAAAAAATGATAATACTTATATTCTTCTATCAAAGAATAGTTTATGTTTCTACTTTATTTAATTAATATTTTTTGTTAGGCATAAACTTATTAATATTATTAGTTGCCATCCATTTTGCTATTTGGCTACGATTTATCTATATCACGCGATTATATCTCGATGACAGGTATTAACATTGGTATGTAACTGACTTACATTTATTTCATTATCCTGTTAGTATAAGTTATCCTATTATTCAATCTATAAATGGTTATAGTCACATGAAATTTGTCTCATTCAATATTAATGGATTACGTGCTCGCCCTCATCAGCTCGAAGCCATTGTAGAAAAACACCAACCCGATGTTATTGGACTGCAAGAAACAAAAGTTCATGATGATATGTTTCCATTAGAAACTGTCAGTGCCTTGGGCTACCACGTTTTTTATCATGGACAGAAAGGCCATTATGGTGTGGCTTTGTTAACTAAGGCGAAACCTGTCGCGGTACGTAAAGGATTCCCTGGTGATGGTGAAGAAGCTCAGCGTCGTATGATCATGGCGGACATTGAAACCCCCGCTGGATTATTAACGGTAATGAATGGTTATTTTCCTCAAGGTGAAAGTCGTGATCATGAGACAAAATTCCCTGCTAAAGCAAAATTCTATGCTGATCTACAGCAGTATCTGACCACCAGCTTAACGCCTTCCTCTCCCGTACTGATTATGGGGGATTTAAATATTAGTCCAACCGATAAAGATATCGGTATCGGCGAAAATAATATGAAACGTTGGCTAAAAATGGGTAAATGTTCATTTTTACCGGAAGAGCGAGAGTGGTTAGCAACGCTTATGGGTTGGGGATTAACCGATACTTACCGCGCCCAACATCCTGAAGTCGAAGACCAATTTTCTTGGTTTGATTATCGCTCAAAAGGCTTTGATGATAACCGAGGCTTACGTATCGATTTACTGCTAGCAAGTCGTTGCTTAGCAGATAATTGTATTTCAACCGGCATTGACTACGATATTCGTGCGATGGAAAAACCTTCCGATCACGCACCTGTTTGGGCCGAGTTTAAGCTTTAATTCCCTCTCTCCCCTTATTGATAAACCCCACTTCAAATAGATTAAAAGTGGGGTTTATTTATATATTAGTTAGCGTCTTACACAATCAACTAAGCATCACTCTTTATATTGCGATTCGTAGATTGAGACTGCGCTGAACGACTTTTCCCTTGTGCACTTTTTTTCGTCGCACCTTTACGTTTTTTATTCTGCGCAGGCGCAGGCAGGTTTCTAAACGCTTGAATATTAGGACGACGTTTAGCTTGAGTAATTAATTCAAATAGTGTGTTACTTAATGGCATCATAAAATCTTGATACTTAAATTGCTTCTCACTAATTTGCGTTAATATTGATTCCCAATGAGCGGTCATATCGGGTAATGTCGCCATATCTGGCAAAACATGAATTAATGCTCTTCCTGCTGGTGTCGAGTTGATAGCTCGCCCTTTCTTTTGCAGAAAGCCGCGTTTAAACAGTAATTCAATAATACCAGCCCTAGTCGCTTCAGTACCTAGCCCATCCGTCGCTCTTAGGATTTTCTTTAGCTCTTTGTCTTGCACAAAACGTGCAATACCGGTCATAGCCGAAAGTAGCGTAGCATCTGTAAAAGGTCTTGGTGGTTGGGTCTGCTTGGCAACAATTTCGCCTTTTTCACAAAGTAACTCATCACCTTTAGCCACAATAGGTAAGGCGCTACCATCATTTTCCGCATCTTGCTCTTTACTACCTAATAAGGTACGCCAGCCGGCTTGTGCTAAAAATCGTGCCTTAGCAATAAACTTTCCATTCTCAATATCGAGTTCAATCACACATTTGCGGTACACCGCATCTGGCATAAATTGCATTAGATATTGTCGGGCAATCAAATAGTAAATATTCTTTTCATTTTCACTTAATGAAATATTACCTGTTTTCGCAGTAGGAATAATGGCATGGTGCGCATCTACTTTCTTGTCATCCCAGCAACGGTTCTTTTTATCAATATCTAATGTTTCTTGTGGTAAAAGACTATTATCATGCACACTAATGGCATTCATCACCGCATGACGCCCAGCAAAGTGTTCATCAGGCAGATAGCGACTATCGGAGCGTGGATAAGTAATAAGTTTATGCGTTTCATATAAGCGTTGACATGTGTCTAACACTTGTTGAGCACTTAAACCAAAGCGTTTCGCCGCTTCAATTTGTAAAGCAGATAATGAAAAAGGCAAAGGTGCTATTTCAGACTCTTGTTTATCTTGATAATCGGTAACATTAGCAGGCTTGCCAGCTATTCTATCAACAACATGCTCTGCTAATTTGCGATGTAATAAACGCCCTTCTTCATCTTGCCAAGGCTCGCAGTGTTCACTCGGCTGCCAAATAGCGGTAAATCGCTCATCTGCAGGAGTAACGATATGCGCTTTGACTTCAAAAAAATCTTTCGGTACAAAGTTTTCAATTTCTTCATCACGGCGTACGACTAAACCTAGCACCGGGGTTTGTACTCGCCCAACAGAAAGTACGCCTTGGTAACCATTGCGCTGTCCTAATAACGTGTAAGCGCGTGTCATGTTAATGCCATATAGCCAATCCGCCCTCGCTCTTGCTAAGGCAGAAACACATAATGGAATAAATTCATGATTGTAGCGGAGCTTATCAATTGCTCGAGATACCGCGGCGGGGTTTAAATCGTTAATCAGGCAGCGACGTGCCTGTTTTCTTTGAGCATCACTAATATTAAGGTAATTAAGTACTTCATCTACTAACAGTTGCCCTTCGCGATCGGGGTCTCCTGCGTGGATCACTTCATCGGCTTGTTTTAGTAATGTGTTGATCGTATCTAGCTGTTTTTTCACATCAGCGCGCGGTTTGAGTTGCCATTTATTCGGAATAATGGGCAAATCATCTAACGACCAACGCGCATAGCGCGGATCATATGCATCCGGCTCAGCCTGCTCAAGTAAATGACCAACACACCACGTCACATACTGGTTATCACCACAAACAATAAAACCATCACCACGTTTATGCGGTTTTGGTAATACATCAGCAATAGCTCGAGCAAGGCTGGGTTTTTCTGCAATAAATAATCTCATTACGTTAGTTTGTCACTTCAATTAACGCTCTTCCTGCTTTCGGCTCTGTTAATTCACCGATCGAGGTCAAATCAATATTAAAGCGTTTAGCAACTTCTTTTACTTGCTCAACGGCTTCTGGCTGTACTGCCAGTAATAAGCCACCTGAAGTTTGCGGATCACATAATAATTTACGTTGCATTTCGCTGATATTACCAATCAAATGGCCATAACTTTCAAAATTACGTCCAGTACCGCCCGGTACACATCCTTGCTCTATATACGCTTCTACTTCAGGTAATCGTGGTACTTGTGAAAAGTGAATAGTGGCTTGTAATCCAGAGCCTTCACAAATCTCGCTAAGGTGACCTAATAGACCAAAACCTGTCACATCGGTCATTGCCGTAACCCCTTCAATATCAGAAAAATCAGTACCCGCTTTATTCATACGGCACATAATTTCAGTAGCTAGGCCCTGATGCTCAGGTTTTAATAAGCCTTTTTTCTCTGCGGTAGTTAATACCCCAATACCTAAAGGTTTAGTTAAAAAAAGTTGGCATCCTGCTTTAGCAGCACTGTTTTTCTTAATTTTACTCACCGGTACAACGCCCGTTACCGCTAAACCAAAAATAGGCTCAGGGGCATCAATCGAATGCCCACCAGCAAGGGAAATCCCCGCTTCTTGACAGGCGGCTCGCCCACCTTCGATAACTTCACGAGCAATTTCAGGCGCAAGTTTATCAATTGGCCAACCTAAAATTGCTATTGCCATAATAGGTTTACCCCCCATAGCGAAAATATCACTAATCGCATTAGTCGCCGCAATACGCCCAAAGTCATAGGGGTTATCAACAATTGGCATAAAAAAATCAGTGGTACTGATAATTCCAGTGCCATTACCTAAATCATAAACAGCGGCATCATCTTTCGTTTCATTACCAACCAATAAATGGGGATCGTGAAACTTAGCCTGTTCACTATGTAAAATCGTTTCCAAAACTTTTGGTGAAATTTTGCAGCCACATCCGGCACCATGACTGTATTGTGTTAAACGAATTGCTTCAGACATAACATGTCATCCTTTTAAAAATAAGTCACAAAATCAGTTAAATCAGCAGGAGAAACCGTTGTAGGTGCTTTCAATGCGGGAGTACCAAGATATAAGAAACCAACAATATGGTCGTGCTCTCCACAACCTAATCCCGCTCTTACCACTGGATCATGAGTCCAAGAGCCTGAACGCCAAATACCACTATAACCTTGTGCCACTGCAGCCATTTGCATCGCCTGAACACAACAGCCTGCCGCAACAATTTGCTCCCATTCAGGAACTTTAGGATGCGCTTTAACTTTGGCAATCACGGTAATAATTAAAGGTGCACGAAAAGGTGCGTTTTTTGCTTTTTCTTCTACCTCAGCACCTAGTTGACTCACCACCGCCGCTTTATGTAATAATTGACTAAAACGCTCAATACCATCCTCTTTCATCACGACAAAGTGCCAAGGTTTAAGGGCGCCATGATCGGGGGCTCTCATACCTGCTTGTAAAATAGCTTCAAGCTGTTGGTTATTTGGGGCTGGAGTAGTCAGTCGAGACGCTGAACGTCGATTTAAAAGCAGTGTTAATGCATCCATTTTTGTATTCTCCTGTCAGTATTATTGTAGCAAAATCCCTTAAGAGCAGGGATAGACAGTTGTTATCAATTCGCAGTATAACAAAATGTTATATTACCACCACCGAGAAATTTAAGCGGATATTTTTAGCTAAAATAGGATTGTACTTAAGCCAATATTGAGCGTTTGTTCAAAATATGAATGTGTTAGCTTTTAGGTGTAATACACTGCCCAAGCGCAATAAAATACGTGACAGACTTTCGCTAGTCGCTATATTAGAATGGTGTTTAAATATTTGCAGTCTAAGTAGTCAATCGAGTTTTGTTATTAAAGGATCGAAGTGAGATGTAGGGAATATTAGCGTTTTTTATTCTAAAAATAGCCGTGACCTTTGCTGTCTATTGCTCACCTGCAAGGCATACTCTCATGTAAATAAGGTATGTTGTGGCTATACAGCTAATTTCTTGAGTCGCTCAATATTGAAATAAATACTTTAATAATAGAAACTTAAACCTTTACCATCAATTCTAGCATAACTGTTTAGGATTAATTTTTAGCTTTACATGATGTGGAGATAATATGAGTAAAATTATGGAGTTAATCGGCACTATTTTTCGATTTAGTTGGCAGGCGATTAACTTTATCAGGAAACTAATCTTAAACGTTATTTTCTTCTTTCTACTTTTTATGGGTGTAGGACTCTATTTCATCGTCCAAGAAACGCAAAAACCTACAGATTATCAAGGTGCATTACTGGTTGATTTAAAAGGCGTTATTGTTGACCAAACAGCTAACCAAAATCCTTTAGGGCAAATGAGCCGAGAGCTTTTGGGTGTTTCGGGTAGCCAGTTACAAGAAAATTCGTTATTCGAAGTCGTTGATACCTTACGCAAAGCAGCGACTGACCCCAAAATTAAAGGAATGGTACTAAAACTTGACGAATTTGCTGGGGCAGACCAACCTTCACTCAATTATGTTGGTAAAGCGCTGACTGAATTTAAAAAAACAGGTAAACCTATCTATGCGATTAGTGGTTATTATAGCCAACCGCAATATTACTTAGCCTCTTATGCAGATAAAATTTATTTAGCATCACAAGGTGCTGTGGGTATTTATGGTTTAGGTTTTAGTAATCTCTATTACAAATCGCTATTAGAAAAACTTAAAGTTAATACCCATATATTCCGTGTAGGAACCTATAAATCAGCTGTTGAACCGCTGATGCGCGATAATATGTCTGATGAAGCCCGAGCCGCATCGAGTCGATTAGTTTCCGTACTCTGGTCTAATTATTTAACGCAAGTTGCAGAAAATCGTAGTATTACCAAGGAAGATGTTTTCCCTGGTGCAAAAGAGATGATAGTTGAGCTGCGTAAAGCCGATGGCGATAATGCTACTTATGCACTTAATCGCAAATTGGTCGATACTGTTAGCTCTTATGCCCAATTTGAAGCGGATATGAAAGAGACCTTTCAATGGGATCATGAAGCTAAGCAGTTTAACAATATTAGTATTTATGATTATGCTGATAACCTCACCGCATTCGCCCCAGAAAACGAAGACGGCAATATTGCGGTTGTGGTCGTTCAAGGCGCAATTATTGATGGTGAAAGCATTCCTGGCTCCGCAGGTGGTTCAACCATTGCTAATCAAATCCGTCAAGCGCGTTTAAATCCTAATATTAGAGCATTAGTATTACGAGTTAATAGCCCCGGTGGTAGTGTGTCTGCATCTGAGCAGATCCGCAGTGAAATAGCCGCCTTTAAACAAGAGAAAAAACATGTCGTGGTTTCAATGGGCGGAATGGCTGCATCAGGGGGATATTGGATCTCTACACCTGCGAGTAAAATTATCGCTAGCCCTTCAACATTAACAGGCTCTATTGGTATATTTGGTGTCATCAATACCTTTGAAAATAGCTTAGAATCAATAGGTGTGCATAGTGATGGCGTGAGTACATCACCTCTTGCAGGGCTTTCGGTAACCAATAAATTACCAGAAGATTTTTCAGAGCTATTCCAACTTAATATTGAAAGTGGCTATAAAACATTCCTGAAATTAGTAGCTGAATCACGTAATAAAACACCGGCACAAGTTGATCGTATTGCGCAAGGTCGTGTTTGGGTTGGCGTTGATGCTAAACAAGTAGGATTAGTTGATGAATTTGGTGATTTCGATGATGCTATTAATGCAGCAGCAACCATGGCAAAAATCAAACAACCAGTCATTGATTGGATGAAACCGGAATTAAGCTTATCAGAGCAAATATTAATGAGCTTATCGGCCAATGCAAAAGCCATTATTCCTGATCCATTACAAGCCTATTTACCTGCACCGGTATTTAAAGAAGTTAAAACACAAACTGAGTTTTATCGTAATATGAACGATCCGCAAAACCGCTATGCGTATTGTTTATCTTGTGGTGATATTCAATAAATAAGTGTGCTCCCGCTCAATATGAGCGGGATTATCTTAGCCTTTGATTATTTTTTAGTTATTTTGCTAAATGGTGTAAATAATGATTTAAAACATCAATTACTGTATTTCAATTGTGCTTTTTGTCTCCCCTTTCTTTTTTTATTCTGCAAACCCCCTATAATCAACTCTTTCTTATCGCTTAATTCATAAGAGTGTTAGGTCTGATGCAAAAAAAATCCATTTACGTTGTGTATACTGGTGGAACTATCGGTATGCAACATTCTGATCACGGCTATATACCTGTATCAGGACATTTACAACGCCAATTAGCTAAGATGCCCGAATTCCATCGTGAAGAGATGCCCAACTTCACAATCAAAGAGCACCTTCCTTTAATTGATTCATCAAATATTACCCCCGAAGATTGGCAATCTATCGCTGATGATATTAGCGAGAATTATTGCCACTATGATGGTTTTGTCATCTTGCATGGTACCGATACCATGGCATTTACCGCTTCTGCACTTTCCTTTATGTTTGAAGGGCTGGCAAAACCAGTTATCGTCACCGGCTCTCAAATTCCATTAGAAGCTTTACGCTCAGATGGACAAACTAACCTATTAAATGCTCTCTATATTGCTGCACATCATCCGATTAATGAAGTTGCACTGTTTTTCAACAATACTCTGTATCGTGGTAATCGTGCGATAAAAGCACATGCAGATGGCTTCAATGCTTTT
Source organism: Proteus sp. MB838 (assembly GCF_054767435.1). Classification (NCBI taxonomy): domain Bacteria; kingdom Pseudomonadati; phylum Pseudomonadota; class Gammaproteobacteria; order Enterobacterales; family Morganellaceae; genus Proteus; species Proteus sp. MB838. Next base: position 57,151 of record NZ_BAABMO010000008.1, on the reverse strand, counting down.
GCTTCTCCTAATAGTGCGCCTTTATTAGAAGCAGGCATTAATATTAAAACGTTTAAAATAAACCCATTACCTAAGCCAAAAGGTGAGTTTATTGCTCATCATATTACCCCTCAACCAATTGGTGTGGTGACAATATATCCAGGGCTTTCTGATGAGGTGGTGAAAAATATCTTAATGCAACCCGTTAAGGCACTTATTTTGCGATCTTATGGTGTGGGTAATGCTCCTTCTCATCCTGCCTTGTTATCAACGCTACGCGAAGCAACTGAGCGCGGTATTGTCGTTGTTAACCTAACACAATGTATTTCTGGTCGTGTCAATATGGGAGGCTATGCAACAGGACAAGCACTTGCCGATGTTGGGGTGATCAGTGGTTATGATATGACTTTTGAAGCAGCGTTAACTAAACTCCACTATCTACTTAGTCAGCAATATAGCTATACTGAGATCTGCCGTTTAATGCAACAAAACCTCCGTGGTGAAATGACATTAAACGATGACGACTAGGTCTAATCAAAGGTAACTCCTGTGAAAAATTTAGCGTTATTATTAGTTGATCTACAAAATGATTTCTGTACCGGTGGCGCATTGGCTGTTAAGGAAAGTGATACCGTCATAGATACGGCAAATCGACTTATTGATTATTTTCAACGCCATCAGCGTCCTATTATTGCGAGTAAAGATTGGCATCCCGCAGATCATCTCAGCTTTGCAAAAAATTCAGGTACTGTTGTTGGCGAAATTGGCCAATTAAATGGCCGTCCACAAGTTTGGTGGCCAGTGCATTGTGTACAAAATAGTCATGGCGCTGATTTTCATCCCTTATTAAGGGATGATTTAATTAGTCATATTATTTATAAAGGTCAAAATCGACTTATCGATAGTTATAGTGCTTTTTTTGATAATGACCATGAATATCAAACAGGATTACATACTCTTTTACAAAGCATGCAGATCGAGCATCTCACCATTTTAGGGATAGCAACTGATTATTGCGTTAAATTTACCGTGTTAGATGCATTACAATTGGGTTATCAAGTATCAGTGGTTATGGATGGTTGTCGAGGTGTCAATATTCAACCAGATGATAGCCAACTCGCATTTAATCAAATGCAACAACGTGGGGCAGTTTTAGTTGATTCAGTAACAATGCTTAAAAGTGACAAATAATATAAACAACATGATTAGCAATTATCATTCTCTACTTGTATGAATAGTAGAACTAAAAAGTGGTGATTTATCCAAATAATAAACTAATAAATCACCACCGTTACGCTAACTTTCATTATTTAAATTTAAAAACGTCTTAATCATCATCCATTGGTGTTAATGTGGCTAAACGTTCAGCTTGAAATTGCGCTTTTAGCTCTTGTTTGCTTTTCATCGTAATTTGTCCGTTTGTGCCAACAGTCATATGTTCCGGATTATGGTTATTCTGTGCTTGCCATAAGAGAACAATTTGCATGCAATGCTCTTTTTGCTCTGCCGTGAGTGCAACGCCGTCTGGCCATTTACCTAGCTCAACTGCGGTAGAAAGACGTTGATAAATCTCAGGTGTGACCATTGAAATTAAATCATTAACTTCCATTGATTGCTCCATATATCAAATTACCACGCAAAAGCTGAATCGTTTTTTTATTTGTTAATTTATTGTTAATAGTAACTGTTTAGCCCTTTTGCACTTCACCTGTTTCTGTATTGCTAAATGCCAAAGAGGCAGAATTAACACAATAACGTTGTCCTGTCGGTGCTGGGCCATCATTAAATACATGCCCTAAATGAGCACCACATTGATGACAGCGGATCTCTGTTCTTTTCATATTATGCGAAAAATCATCAAGATAAAGAATTGCATCATCACTTACAGGTTGATAAAAACTTGGCCAGCCACATCCTGCATCAAATTTAGTTTCCGAATAAAACAAAGGCGCAGAACAACATAAGCAATGATAAATACCTGTTTCTCTATTATGTAATAATTTACCACTAAACGGCGGTTCAGTACCCCGCTGTTGCGTCACATAATGCTGCATTTCATTGAGGTTTGATAAATCAATGTGATTGTTATCACTTGAAATATGCACTTTTTTTTCATTATTGCTCATAAACACCTCACACTGACAAAAATGTTTTTTAAAACAACAGCAAATAATAACAAAGATTTAACAACAAATCTGGAAAATATAGTCTAAAATCAATGAGAGTAATCTTTAGTTTTTGAAATGTGATACATTTCACATAACGGAGCAAAGGTAACTTCATTTATCGGCAATGATCCCGATAATACACAGCGTAATATTTATCTAAAACGACCAATCCTTAAGCAAAAAGTGTTTTTTTAATTGATTTTTTGCAATTATTGACACGATTCCGCTTGACGACTGGCGCGGTTTTGGTAACTTTAGAAGCAACTTTTTAATTCACTAATAAAGCTGGTGGAATACATATGACTATCAAAGTAGGTATTAATGGTTTTGGTCGTATCGGCCGCATCGTTTTCCGTGCTGCACAAGAACGTTCAGATATCGAAATCGTAGGTATTAACGATCTGTTAGACGCAGAATACATGGCATACATGCTGAAATACGATTCAACTCATGGTCGTTTCAACGGTACTGTTGAAGTAAAAGATGGCCACCTCGTTGTTAATGGTAAAACCATCCGCGTAACATCAGAAAGAGATCCAGCAAACCTGAAATGGAACGAAATTGGTGTTGATGTTGTTGCTGAAGCAACTGGTCTGTTCTTAACTGACGAAACTGCACGTAAACACATCCAAGCTGGTGCGAAAAAAGTTGTTCTGACTGGTCCTTCAAAAGACAGCACACCTATGTTCGTTATGGGTGTAAACCACAAATCATATGCAGGTCAAGATATCGTTTCTAACGCATCTTGTACAACTAACTGCTTAGCGCCTTTAGCAAAAGTTATCAACGACAAATTCGGTATCGTTGAAGGTCTGATGACAACTGTTCACGCAACAACTGCAACTCAACGTACTGTTGATGGTCCTTCAATGAAAGACTGGCGTGGTGGTCGTGGTGCTTCTCAAAACATCATCCCTTCATCAACTGGTGCTGCTAAAGCAGTAGGTAAAGTTATTCCTGAACTGAACGGCAAACTGACTGGTATGTCTTTCCGTGTTCCTACTCCTAACGTTTCTGTTGTTGACTTAACTGCACGTCTGGAAAAACCAGCAACTTATGCTCAAATCTGTGAAGCAATCAAAGAAGCTGCCGAAGGCGAACTGAAAGGCGTTCTGGGTTACACTGAAGATGCAGTTGTTTCAACTGACTTCAACGGTGAAGTATTAACTTCAGTATTCGATGCTAAAGCAGGTATCGCGCTGAATGACAACTTTGTTAAATTAGTTTCTTGGTACGATAACGAAGTTGGTTATTCAAACAAAGTTCTAGATCTGATTTCTCATATCTCTAAATAATTAGAGTTTAGAAAGCCAAGATTGATTTTAGAGCCACCCTTTCGGTGGCTCTTTTATTTTTTTACTCGGCAGTTTATTGTATTCAAATAGTCCGCGACATAAGGTTATAAAATAATGAATGAGAAAATTTTTTCTTTGCCGGTTATTGAACAAATATCACCTTACTTAAGTCGACGCCAATTAGGTGAACTCCCTATTCTGGTGATCTCTCACCCCAAAGTACGTGCGGCTATTAGTCTTCAAGGAGCCCATCTTATCGCATGGCAACCCGCACAAACGCATCCCGTTTTGTGGCTCAGTGAAGATGCCTTATTTACTCCCGGTGTTGCTATTCGTGGTGGTATCCCTATTTGTTGGCCTTGGTTTGCCTCAGCGGGAACCCCAAGCCATGGATTTGCACGTATCTTACCTTGGGAATTTAGTGCTCATTCTGAACAAGAAGACGGAGTGCTTATCACCATGACACTCAAAGAAAGTGCACAAACTCAAAAGTATTGGCCTCATGAATTTACTGTTATTGCTCGATTTAAATTAGGTGATACCTGTGAAATTGAATTAGAGTCATACGGTGACTATGAAGCCACTGCGGCGCTACACTCCTATTTTAATGTCAGTGATATCGATAAAGTTTCCATTACAGGCCTTGGTGGTCACTATATTGACACAGTGGCGGATAAAGAAGTTTATACCGACGAAACAGCCCTACGCTTTAACGGCCGTACTGACAGACTTTATACTGAACCTGAAGATTTTAATCTTATTCATGATGATGGTTGGGATCGTACTATTGAGGTTCACCATTATCATCACAGTGATGTCGTTTGTTGGAATCCGGGTGCAGAACTCGCCAGTTCAATGAAAGATATGAGCTCAGGTGGTTACCGTAAAATGGCATGTGTTGAAACAGCTCGTATTCATCGTCCACTTAAACCGGATAATGTTCATCCTGGACGTTTATCTGCTGTAATACGCGTACGCAAAAATATTGCTGAAAAATAGTTTGCCACTCTACTTTGTCGAACAAAAAAGCTTCGAACAAATTCGAAGCTTTTAGTTATCGAAAGCAACTTAACTTACCGTTTTACCGTTTTACCGTTTTACCGTTTTACCGTTTTACCGTTAGAAAGTATAAGTGACACCTGTCCATAAAATAGCCGTTACCGATTTATTTACCATCGGGCTATCTTTAACTTCGCTGGGTAAGCGATCCACTCGTCCCATCGCGAAGAAATCCCAGTTTTCAGCAAACTTATAGTTAGCTGAGATTTCCACATAAGGTCTCCAGCTATCATTTGGTCGATATTCTGCTAAACCACTACGCTGAGATTCTCCCTGACTAATCCCATATGCGTAACGATTCTGCTTTTTATTTTCCCAAACAGCACCAATTCCCGGTTGAAGTGACCAATTGCCTAATTCAAAAGGATAAAGGTAAGCAGCATCAGCAATAATGCCATTACTTTTACCTAAAAGATCACCAGAAATAATTCCTCGTAAACTTCCCCATGACTCATGATGTTTATAGGTAAATCCACCCATGACGGTATCACGGCGACGATTAAGTTTTTTCATCTGCTCATCATCAGAGTCACTTGGTTTAAATGCTTGTGGGTAATAGTGAACATCGACAGACAGCTGATCTTTCGGTGAATTCCATAAATAATATCCTGCGGCTAATGTCGCAAAATAGAAATTTTCAGATTGATAATTAACCAAAGGTACAGGTAATAAATAGTCTTTAGATTTAGCACCCTTATAAGGTGTTACTTGTGATAATACAGAACCCCCTATTGACCATTCTCCCGCGAAGGCTGTCGGTGTACTCAATCCAGCGATTATGGCTAAAGAAATAACAATTTTCTTTTTACTCACGATGATTTTCCATATTGTCTTTGATAAAACAGTGACCAAAAAACGACTGTTGTTATGGTGCACTAAAAGTTAGCTAATAGATTACAATCATTTTATTTTTTACATAAAATGACTGGCAATAAGTGCTTGTCCTAATGCAATTCCACCATCACCAGATGGCAATATCATAGGGGTTAATACCTTTTTATTGTTTAATTTTTGCTTAAACAGATCCTTAAGTAAGATATTATTGAATACCCCTCCTGTTAAAACAATAGTATCAATCTGATGTTCTTGCGCAGCTTGCAGAGCAATATCACCCAAACTTTCGGCTAATAAATAGTGAAATAACCAAGCCTTCTCACTGGTATTCAATGTGATGCTTTCCCATTGTGACCAGAAAATGGACAAATCAACATGCTTATCTTTTACAGGCATTAAATGTCCATATTGCTTGATGATATCAGCATACCGATCTACGTGACACTGTAACGCAGCACTTTGTAAGTAGCATGCCGCTTCGCCTTCCCAGCTTATTTGTTTAGGTGATAATCCCAAAGAGCAAGCAACTGCGTCAAATAATCGTCCACAAGATGATGCTAGCGGTGAATTTAAACCACGAGCCACTGCCTTACTCAAAATCTGTAACTCAGTGAGCGGAATTGCTTGGGTGATAACACTACCTTGCCAATCTTTTGTAAAAGTAGCTAAATGTGCGAACCAATTTCGCCAAGGCTGTATTGAAGCTAAATTTCCTCCCGGCATAGCAACCGCAGGTAGCCCGCCAATACGTTGGGATTTTTTATAATCCACCAGCAAACACTCGCCTCCCCATAAAGAGCCATCTTGTCCATACCCTAAACCATCAAGGGCTATACCAATTACTGCGCCTTGTTGCTGTGTATGTCCATGCTCTGCTAAACAAGAGACAATATGTGCATGGTGATGGGGAACTTCTATAACAGGAATATGTTGCTGTTCAGCTAGCTGTTTACCTATTTGATGGCTGATATAATTAGGATGAGCATCAATGGCAATCGCTTTGGGCGTAAAACGATAGATCTGTTGAAACAGCGTGAGTGATTTCAGTAATTGTTGCCTCACACTTAAATCATCTAAATCACCTAAATGCGGCCCCATAATAGCTTGGTGCTCTTTTAAGAGACAAAACACATTTTTCAGATCCCCTCCTAAAGCCAAAATTGCAGGTTGTGCATCAAAAGTGGTTGGCAATGCGATAGCATCTGGTACATAACCCCGTGAACGGCGGATCATTACACACTGATCATCTTCAATACGCACTAATGAATCGTCCGCTCTTTGTATAATCTCCCTATTATGCATTAGAAATAATTCTGCAATATCACCAAGCTGATTTAACGCCTCTTCATTGGTTAATGCAGGAGTGTGTCCCGTCGCATTACCAGAGGTCATGACTAATGGAATTTGCGTTTCATGTGCGAGAAGATGTTGTAAAGGATTAGCTGGTAACATAACACCCACTTCTGTTAATCCAGGTGCAATCAGTTCACTTAATGAAATAGGGGCGATTTCTTTAGGAATAAGTACGATAGGTGCTGCGGTACTGGTTAATGTTTCTATCACTTTTGAGTAAAACTCGGCATTATCGTCCGGTTTTTGGAGCTGCTCAATCCCGGTTAACATCACCGCAAGTGGTTTGGCTGGACGATGTTTACGCGCTCTTAAACGCGCAACGCTTTCACTATTGCGTGCGTCACAGACTAAATGAAAGCCACCAATGCCTTTTACAGCAACAATTTTTCCCGCTAATAGCGCCTGACAAGCTTGCGTTAATGCCCGCTCTTTTATTGCAAGTTGTTGCCCTTGATGATCTGCCAACCAAATATGAGGTCCACAGACAGGACAGGCATTAGGTTGTGCATGAAAACGTCTATCTGCGGGATCTTGATATTCATGTTGGCAAATCGGACAAAATGGAAACGCAGACATAGAGGTAAAAGGCCTGTCGTAAGGCATTTTTTTTATAATAGTAAAACGGGGGCCGCAATGGGTGCAGTTTATAAAAGGGTAGTGATAACGACGATTTTGTGGATCAAACAACTCATCAATACAAGCCTGACAAGTCGCTGCATCAGGTACAACTTGTGTATCCATTTCTCCGCCACCACTTTTTACAATAGTAAAGTCCGTGGGGAGTTGCTCCCATTGATAAGGTGTTTGTTCAATACGTTCAATGCGTGCAAGAGGAGGACATTGAGCCGTTAATGCATTAATAAAGTGTTGATTTTGCGGTGATAACGTTAAGTGGATCAATACTCCTAAGCTATCATTACTCACCTGCCCTAATAAACCAAAATGATGTGCTAATTGCCAAACAAAAGGGCGAAAGCCAACACCTTGAACCTTTCCTTTCACACGCAATGTAATGCCGTTACTCATAGGATCACCAAATCAAAATAAGTTTAAGCTTATTCTAGTTTAGTGATTATTAACAACTTTCATTTAGATCAGAAAAAGTAGAGTTTGCTACATTTATCGTCACTTCAACCGCCACTCGCGGTGCAATAGCGCACAGTAATTCATAACCAATAGTGCCACAAGCCAGTGCAACTTCATCAACCGGTAATTGATTTCCCCATAACTCAACAGGGCTTCCATGTTCAACATCCGGCAAATCGGTTACATCAATAGTAAGCATATCCATTGAAATACGCCCAACTAATTGTGTTTTATGTCCTTTAACGATAACGGGAGTACCATCTGGGGCATGCCTTGGATAACCATCAGCATAACCACAAGCGACAACAGCAATTCTCATATCACGTTGTGCGGTATATCGGCTACCATAACCAATTTGCTCACCTTTTTTTACTGACTGAATGGCTAATACTTCACTGTTAAAGGTCATCACAGGTTGCAAATCAAAATCAGCAATATCTTGCCACACCCCAGAGGGAGATACACCATATAAAATAATACCGGGACGAACCCATGAATGATGGGTTTGTGGTTCAAATAAAATAGCCGCAGAATTGGCTAAACAGCGCGGTAAATCATTTACCATTGAGCTATCAATAATCTGTTTTTGTGTCGCCATATTCAGCCCTGTATCAGCATTGGCAAAATGGGACATTTGTACAATAGAGCCAATATTAGTTATGCGTTTTGCTCTTTGTATGGCTTGCTGATAGTCTTCTGGTCGGTAACCTAACCGATTCATGCCACTATTGAGTTTCAGATAAATATTGATAGGCCGCTCTAATTGCGCTTGCTCAATGGCTTCAAATTGCCAATCAGCATGCACAACCGTCGTTAATGAATAACGCTCTAATAAATACACATCATCTGGTTTGAAAAAACCTTCAAGCAAAAGAATGGGGCCTACCCATCCTTGCTCTCTTAGCATAATTGCTTTATCTAATTCAATTAAGGCAAAACCATCGGTATGACTTAATGCAGGCCAAACACAAGAAAGACCATGTCCATAAGCATCAGCTTTAACCACTGACCATACTTTACTTCCCTGCGCTTTCGATTTGATCACCGAAAGATTATGACTCAGCGCATCTAAATTTATGCTAATTTTGGCAGGTCTGGACATCGTCTCTCCTTAATTAATAAACAGCGTCAAGTTTTTGCCCTGGACGGAGCAATTTAGTATTAAATCCATCGATATAACGGAACACGGAGAGATCATCTGCAGCAATTGCCGTTTTATTACCTGATATTAAATCAGCTAACAGCTGTCCTGAGCCACATGCCATCGTCCATCCTAATGTACCATGCCCCGTATTTAGGGATAAATTACGATATGCGGTTGGCCCAACTATCGGTGTACCATCTGGCGTCATTGGCCTTAAGCCTGTCCAGAATGTCGCTTTACTGATATCACCACCACCCTCATAGAGATCTTGAACAACCATTTTGAGCGTTTCACAACGTGATTTTAAAATATTCAAATTAAAACCTACCACTTCCGCCATACCGCCCACACGAATACGATTATCAAAGCGAGTCACCGCAATCTTATATGTTTCATCTAAAATAGTGGATGTTGGTGCTCTGCTTGCATCAATAATAGGCATGGTTAATGAATAGCCTTTTAAAGGATAAACTGGAATTGTGATTTTGTTTTTCAAAAATTCAGTCGAGTACGATCCCATGGCGACAACATAGTGATCTGCGGTCAATAAACCATCATGGCATTGTACACCGGTGACTTTATCACCATCAAAAAGTAGGTGTTTTATTTCTTTATTAAATAAGAAAGTAACCCCTGCCTCTTCAGCCATTTTAGCCAGCTTCTTAGTAAAGATTTGGCAATCACCCGTTTCATCATTAGGAAGACGTAATCCTCCGGTAAGTTTATGACTCACATGCTCTAAAGCGGGTTCTGCTGATTTTAGTTGCTCGGCTGTTAGCAGTTCATAAGCCACACCTTCTTGCTTTAATACAGCAATATCATTAGCGGCATTATCAAATTGTTTTTGATCACGAAATAGCTGTAACGTTCCCCCTTGGCGCCCTTCGTATTCAATACCGGTATCTTGGCGTAATTGACGGATACAATCACGACTATACTCAGCAATACGCACCATACGACTCTTATTCATCGCATAATGAGAAGCATCACAATTACGTAGCATTTGCCACATCCAGCGTAATTGGAACAGTGAGCCATCAGGTCGGATCGCTAAAGGTGCATGTTTTTGAAACATCCATTTTACTGCTTTTAATGGAATACCCGGGGCACCCCAAGGTGTTGCATAACCCGGAGATATTTGCCCTGCATTACCGGCACTCGTCTCTTCTGCCGCACTACTTTGCCTATCGACAACAATGACTTCATGCCCTTGTTGTACTAAATACCACGCACTTGTTACACCAATAACGCCGCCACCTAAGATGATCACTTTCATGGCTAGACTCCAAATAATTTACATTGATATAACATAAGAATAATATTCCATACACAAAAAGCCAGCACAGAATAATCATCTAGCACCACAAAAAAGCAAATTTTAGAGTCAAATCACATTTAATTAGTAATAACAGTGTTAGTTTTGCAGAGCAATTATTAATTCTATTTAAAAATCAAATTGATAGAGCATTTATCGCTTTTTATAAAAATAATACATAAATATATTATTCAAATATAAATTAAATAAGCCAATAAAAACCCATCATGCAATTTTTATGAAAAACCAAAAAACTTATCATTATCAGAATATAATATTAAGATGAGATATGTTTCAAATTTTTTTTACTAAAAATAGCCAAATTAAAGTATCACCTAAAAATGACTGGTTAAACTAGGCTTGCTGTTTTTAATCTACTACTTTAATAGCAAATAGCAGCAATCATACTTTTGTTACCATCATTTTCTAGATAGCAAATATAAAATCTGAATGATCAGAGTGCTTAGGAGTTTCAATAAAATATTCTAAATTATTACATTGTAATTTTTCGTTACCTACACAGTTACTTAAAGCTATTTTATTTTAAAGAAAATGGATATTATAAAATATCATTTTATGAATATTATTAATATAATAATTCAATTCTATTTTTAATTGTGCTACCATTAAAAATAGAAAAATGAATTTAGAGATAAAGATAGAATGAAAAAATTCGATATAGATAACATATTGAAAAACTTATCTACCGAAGATGTAGAGAGAATAAATAAAACTTATAATGACCAAACTAATAAAGAAGAAAGTTTCAATGAATGGTTTTTTAATACATTTATATTTGATCGCTTCCTGTTTGAAGGATTGTTTATTTCAAGTGTTATAATTTTCATTCTTATAATTATGTCCGAATCCACACCCCACCTATTTTATTCATTCTTAATGTTAGTTTTTTTTTACATTACCATGAGTTTTGTCATCACTGTTTATGATTGTGTTACGAATAAAATATCACTTATTTTATTTTTTAGAGTAAAAAGAATTGCTGTAATGACCTACTTAATGGAAAAATGATCTATTTATAATTGCGAAAATCGAAAAAAAATAAGCTAAATTATTGAGTATTCTCACTAGATGACTCATCGTTCTTATATTTTTTTAATATTAGAATAAGTTTCCCTGCATTGTAGCTGAGCGTAGTAAGTAATAGAGGTTTACTTTGAATGCTAAATTTCCGCTTAAAATCTAATGTACTCCAACGAAACAAACGAACACCTTTACTGGTAAACAAACGATCAAAATATGTCGCTCTATAAGTTCTCCCCGCCATGGTAACAGGTAAATGAATAATACGATTAGGAGAATCATATTTAGCAAAAGCAGCAAATCCATTATATAAACTGACAGTCATATCAATAATATCATAACCTATTTCTCCATGACTCTCGTTCATACCTAAAAATCTTAGTCCCTTTTCAATATTCTCTTTTACTGGGTCTCCACCAAAATTAACCCCACCCTCAGTAAATTCATACACTATATCTGATATACCTTCAATAAACTTACCGCCACCTAGTGTTATACCAATAATTCCAGCTCCTTGCATTTCTTTACTTCTAATTTTACGACCAATCTTAAATGTTAAATATCCAAAAGTACTTTGTATTCCTCCTCCTATAATAGTTTGACTGCTTTTTAAGTAAAAATAGTATCCCGTTCCAGAAAAAGTTTTAGTCAGCTCATAGGTTTCTTTACTCCTCTTCCTTAATTGTGAATAAGCAGACATTTCAGTTTCATACTCAACTTCTATTTCATTAAGATATTGCATTATATCTGGCAGGAAACCTACTCCAAATGCTTCTCTTACTGTATCTCTCAGATTCTGCGTTCTATTATATCTTTCTCTGTGGTTATATATGGCCCGATAGAAATCAGCTCGAATTAGCCTCACTACTTCTGCTATTTCACTCCTATAGCCTTGTTTACAATAATCATCTTTAAGAAGATATTTAGCTGATATTTCTGATAATTTCTTTATATCACTGGCATATCTTTCAAATTTTTCTTCAAAAGTAAAAAACATTAAATTATCCTTTCATCCCAAATACTATAAGAACTGGTTCCTGCAGTTACATGTTCCCATGTTATTGACTTGAAACGTATTGATAATGACTCTTCAGGTTGAACCTCATTATGTGTTATAGAATTAGGATAAAAACAGCTAATATTTACGATTGATGCATCTGTTAGTTTTATTTTATAGTATAATTCTATCCCACCTTTATCTGATGTTCTATAAAAAGAAAATTCACATGTTAATAACTCATTAGAAACTAATGATTGAGATAATAATGGAGAAGCCTTATCTATCGTCTTACGTATATCTACGGGTTGAAAACTTACATTTTGATGCATCGATAAATTCGATGAAAACTCATAAACTAGAATTTCATCCTCATGCCCTGATTGATACTTATTACCAATAGAATCAAATGAAGAACATCCTTTTGAGATCAAACCTTGATTATTTCCCTTTATATTTAAGTAAATAATATTTGCCAATTTTATATCTCCACTTGTAGAAATACGATAATAAGTTACTTAAAAAGATTCAACTAAGTAAATTGAATCTTTTTAAGATGAAAAACTAATAAAATATTATATTCTATACTATAAAAGATGTAAATTATATTTAACTATTTTAGTGCGTTGTGAATTATATAAATATTTGCATTATGCTCAAACAGAACTATTCCTATAAATAATCTATTTATATTGCGTAATTATCATATTTATCAAAATATCATTAGCAAATTGTTACTTTTTAAATATCCCAATAAAACTTCAAACACCTATCCTCAGTAGAGTAATTGCTGATGCATGAATAAAAAATCAGCACTGGATCAATAAGATCCAATGCTGATGTTAAGACGGGATAAACGCGATGAATTAACGTTTTACTTCTTCTAAGTCACTAGGTAGTGGCGATTGGAGCTCATGCCAAATAATGCCACTCTCTTTTCCGTATTGGCGAACGCAATCCATAACGTGCTCAGTATCTTTTTGTTCACATAGCAACGCCAATTTTTTATAAAATGATAGCGCCAACTCTTTCGCCTGAATATTAGAGAAATAATAACGCCCTACACGGGTATATAATCCCTTAAGTCCGTTTAAGATCAATCCATAAATAGGATTACCGCTGGCAAATGCCAAACCACGGAAAATGTTATAGTCCAACTCACTAAACTCATCAGCACTATTTTCAGTCGTTAGTTGATGAGTCAGCACTTCTAGGGATTTTTCTGGATTATTTTTAAATGCCGTGCGAATAAAAATTGCTGAGATATTCGTTCTTACGGCTAATAAATTATCGATTAATTGTGGCACGCGATCATGATCAAGACGCGCGACAGTTTCAAGAATATTAAGACCTGACGTTTCCCAAAAGTTATTCACTTTGGTTGGTTTTCCATGCTGGATAGTTAACCAACCATCACGAGCTAAACGTTGTAAAACCTCTCTCAATGTCGTTCTTGTCACACCAATTAATTCGGAAAGCTCACGTTCTGCGGGCAGAATAGAACCTGGTGGAAAACGGTTGTTCCAAACACTTTCAACAATGTACTCTTCCGCAAAACCTGCGGGGCTTTGAGCCTTAATAACCATATTTTTATTTCTTCCGAAGCGTTTTTTCTGCTAATAATAGAAAAGATAATATCAGAATGCTTAATTTTGATATAGCTCAACCATCGCTAAATAGTGAATGGCATCATAAAACATGACACTATTTTATCAATTTATTATTTACGAATACGCTTAATTTCACAGCGATTAGAGCGTATTATGACTAGATTGCGCATTTTAGGCGCCTAAAATCTCTATTCGGAGGATAAAAAACATAATGGATATGAGTATAAGACAAGCATTACTGAAAAATTTCATGGGGAACTCCCCTGATTGGTATAAGCTTGCTATTATTACTTTTTTAATCATCAACCCACTGATTTTTTTCTTTGTTGACCCTTTCATTGCTGGCTGGCTACTCGTTGTTGAGTTTATCTTCACTTTAGCCATGGCATTAAAATGTTATCCGCTACAACCAGGGGGATTACTTGCTATTGAGGCCGTCATTATTGGTATGACAACGCCGAAGCAAATAGGTCATGAAATAGCCAACAACCTTGAAGTCATTTTATTGCTGGTCTTTATGGTTGCGGGTATTTATTTTATGAAGCAATTACTTCTATTTGCTTTTACAAAATTACTCCTCTCTATTCGATCTAAACGCTTATTATCATTAGCATTCTGTTTTGCTAGTGCCTTTTTATCTGCTTTTTTAGATGCTTTAACCGTGATTGCCGTGGTGATCAGTGTTTCTTTAGGCTTCTATTCCATCTACCATAACTTTGCTTCTAACCAAGCTGATGCAGAGTTAAGCAATGATGGCTTTATTGATAGCACAGAGAAAAAACAGACCTTAGAACAATTCCGTGCTTTCTTACGTAGCTTAATGATGCATGCCGGTGTTGGTACAGCATTAGGTGGTGTGATGACGATGGTTGGTGAGCCACAAAACTTGATCATTGCAAAACACTTAGAATGGGATTTTGTCACCTTCTTTATCAGGATGTCACCCGTTACTATTCCCGTTTTCTTTGCTGGACTTGCAGTATGTTATTTGGTTGAGCGCTTTAAGCTGTTTGGTTATGGTGCCGAGCTACCTGAATTAGTGCGTAAAGTTCTCACTGACTACGATAAAAAGAACAGTGAAAAACGAACTCAACAAGAAAAAGCCCAGTTATTAATCCAAGCATTAATTGGTATTTGGTTAATTGTTGCACTGGCCTTACACCTTGCTGAGGTTGGTATTATTGGTCTTTCTGTTATTATCTTAGCCACCACTTTCTGTGGTATCACTGAAGAGCACGCTTTAGGTAAAGCTTTTGAAGAAGCACTGCCTTTCACCGCATTACTTACGGTATTCTTCTCCGTTGTTGCCGTGATTATTGATCAACAGCTATTTGGTCCTATTATTCAATTTGTTCTACAGGCATCAGAATCTTCACAACTGTCACTCTTTTATCTCTTTAATGGCCTACTTTCTGCCATTTCAGATAATGTATTTGTGGGTACGGTCTATATCAGTGAAGCATTAAGCGCATTGCAAGAAGGATTAATTAGCCAATCTCAATATGAACATATTGGTGTCGCAATTAATACTGGGACTAACTTACCGTCAGTGGCAACGCCAAACGGACAAGCGGCTTTCTTATTCTTATTAACTTCTGCATTATCCCCGCTGATCCGCTTATCTTATGGACGTATGGTGATGATGGCACTTCCTTATACCATCGTTATGACACTGTTAGGATTACTTGCTGTAGAATTCTGGCTCGTGCCTATGACACATTGGTTATATGAAATTGGCTTAATCGCTATTCCATAAAAAACCATCATGAAATGAGTATTTTTTAGGGCTTTTAATGTTTAAAAGCCCTATTTTTTCATAAAAACACCTATTAATGTAAATATTTGTGAAATAAGAGATTTTACCTTTTTTTTAGTCTAGTTTTTAGGCAGAATAACAACTTATTTCAATATTATCATGGACATTGTTATGTTGAGTGCTCTTCGTCACTGGTCACAAAGTCGTTTTTCATGGTTACTGCTGGCATTAACGGCAATTGGTCTTGAAGGTGCGGCATTGTATTTTCAGTACGGAATGGAATTAATGCCTTGTGTGATGTGTGTTTATCAGCGCATTGCTGTATTAGGGATCTTAGTTGCCGCATTAATTGGTTTTTCTTCGCCAAAACTGACACTAATGCGCATGGCGGGTAGTTTTTTATGGCTTTATGCCTCATACCGCGGTATTGAGCTAGCTTGGGAACATACGCAACTTATTCTTAATCCATCACCTTTTGCAACTTGTGATTTCTTTGTTACCTTGCCTTCTTGGTTTGCATTGCAAGATTGGTTCCCTGCCGTATTCCAAGCATCAGGGGATTGTTCTGTTAGCCAATGGCGGTTCTTGTCATTAGAAATGCCACAATGGATGTTAATTATCTTTTCTGCTTATTTTATTGTTGGTTTATTAGTATTAATCAGCCAAGTCACCTCTTCTTTTTCCAAAAAAGACTAACATACGCTACTGTTAGCTATAGAAAGATAGAGCGCAGATAAATTATTATCATCACAAAAATAGGCGCTTAATCAGACATTAAGCGCCTATTTTTCTAATTATCATTTATTTATGCATATCCCCAAGCGTATTAACCTGGAATACAGGCACCATCAATCAACGCTTGTTCACTACAACGTTTACCATTAGCAAATTGACAAACGGGTGTTTGACCGCCGTGTAATTCATAAGTTAACGCAGGCACTCCACCAGAAAATATACAGGTCTCTTTTGCTGGTTCCTCTAAAGGAATAGAAGGTGTGGTCGCTATCGTTTTATTGCTATTAATCACTTGAGCGGTGGTATTTTGTGCTTGTTTAGATTGACTACAACCAGTAAGCAACGCAAAGCTGGTCAACATCAACAAAAAATACGTTGCTTTCATTTTTCTTTGCATTATAAAAACACCTAAATTATCTCTGTTATCTCTGATTAGTGTGAGGTGCTATTGGAAAGTAAGTTAATCACTAAGACGCCGGCAATAATTAATGTCATACCGACGATGGCGGGTAAATCGAGTTTTTGTTGATAGACAAAAACAGCCGCAACAGAAACTAAAACAATACCTAATCCGCTCCAAATTGCATATGCAATACCCAGTGGCATGACTTTCACAACTTGAGATAGCGCCCAAAAAGAAAAACAATACCCCACCACAACGACAATAGATGGATATAATCGACTAAAGCCATCGGATGCTTTTAACACCGTTGTTGCAATAACTTCAGATATAATGGCTAATATTAGGTAAGTTAATCCATTCATTTCTTCGCCCTACTAAGATCCAAGTTCAATTTTGTGAATTCTATCACAAGATATTTCTGTGATATCTATTTTAGAACAACAAAAAAGGCATCTATTCAGCGCAATAGATGCCTTAAAATGCTATTTATAGATTTTGTTTAATGGAGCCGGTTTTTTTCGCGAGGTTTGCCTCCCATCGCAACACGATAACGGGTAAAAATAAAGCCACACCACGCTAGTGCAATAATACTTAAGGCTGTTCCTGCATAGCCGATATTTGGCATTCCCGCGTGCAATATTACTTGATTACCTAACAAAGCCCCTGCCCCAATACCGATATTAAAGATACCTGAGTAGATCGACATGGCGATATCTGTTGCATCAGGTGCTAAGTCAATCACTTTAACCTGCAATCCTAACGCAATACACATAAAGCCTATCCCCCAAAAGATGATTAAGGCAATAAATGTGAGTGTATGTTGGCTACTCATCATCAGCGTACTTAAGCATACGGTTAAGAGAATAAGTGCAAAGAATAAGAATGAGGTTGGCATTTTGGTACTATAGCGACTAAATAACACACTCCCAAAATTCCTGCACCGCCAAAAATCAGTAATACAATAGTGGCAAAATTTTCATCTAATTTTGCAATATCAATAACAAAAGGCTCAATATAACTATAAGCAGTAAAATGAGCGGTTACTGCGATCACCGTTAGTAAGAAAATACCCACTAATGGTGCTCGTTTTAGCAATATTGGGACACTTTTTAACGAGCCGGAATGTTCACTAGGTAATAAAGGTAAATAGCGCATTAAAGCAAGCATGGTTATCAGCGCCAGTACACCTATACCCAAAAAGGTAGCTCGCCATCCTAACCATTGTCCAACCACCCTTCCCAGAGGTAAACCCAGCACGGTAGCTAGTGCAACACCGGTTGCTAATAAACTTAATGCTTGTGCTTTTTTACCATGGGGTGCCATTCTTATTGCTAATGAGGCAGTAATCGACCAAAAAACAGCATGAGCAAAGGCGACTCCAACCCGACCTACAATTAGCGAATTAAAATCCCATGCCACGCCAGATAAGACATGGCTTAGAATAAATACAATAAACAAAATAATCAGCAGCTTACGTCGCTCTACTTTGCTGGTCATTATCATTAATGGCAAAGACATTAGGGCAACAACCCAAGCATAAATAGTGATCATCAACCCTGTTTGAGCCGGCACCATGGCAAAACTTTCAGAAATATTACTTAACAATGCAACAGGTACAAACTCTGTCGTATTAAATACGAAAGCAGCAAATGATAGAATAATTACCCTGATCCACGCCGTTTTACGGCTTACTTCATTAACGCTATTGGGTGTGGTGATATTCATAATTGTTTAAATACTTTTCAGTGAATTTTATAAATAGATAAAAGATACTTATGTACTACTGCCAGTGAATTTCATAAAAAGAAGCGCAAATACCCATCGTTATATTTTATAACATCTAAATAGAATAGATAATAAAGTGTGTTTTATAAAGCGATAAGTAAAGATAAAAACAAACTAATGAATAGAAAAACATCTGACTAAAACGAATCAGCCTATTATGTTAGCATAGGCATAACGCTAAATTAAATCCCTACATTGGCTTCTTTTTAACGTTAATATTTTATTTAGATCGCAAAAGGGAGATCGGCAAGGAAAAATAGCGTTACTGAATCACATTTTTATTAATAAAAAATGATAACCATTTCATGCTATTATAAATAGATCTTCACGGGCTTATTGTTGCAGTTAGTCTAATAATAGAGAGTCTATATTATAAAAATAAAGAGAATAACTATACAGTAGCTTAATACTTATGGATTAATTCTGTCTATAAATTGAATAGCTTGCTCACAGGCAAAGCTTTGGGCTGGAGATGAGCTATCATTAAGGCTATTTTTAATAGCAAAAATTTGCTCAATTGATGACCGAGGAAGTAACAAACTACCTTCCGCTAGTGC
The DNA here is from genome assembly GCF_054767435.1 of Proteus sp. MB838. Taxonomy (NCBI): domain Bacteria; kingdom Pseudomonadati; phylum Pseudomonadota; class Gammaproteobacteria; order Enterobacterales; family Morganellaceae; genus Proteus; species Proteus sp. MB838. The sequence goes on along the minus strand of NZ_BAABMO010000008.1, from coordinate 38,034 downwards.
TTTTTCAACACTGTCTAATTTAGACACGAGTTGATTACAACTTTCACTGTTTTCTAATGATTGATAACGTGCCATGACATCATCACGCTTACCTTTGACAAAAGAAAACATATCGTTGATTTGTGTTGAGGAGTTTTCAATAACATTACGGCTATTATTCCAAGCAGCAACGGTATCTTCTTTAAATACAGAAACAACTAAGATTGCAACAAAAATAGCAATCATAATAGTCAATGATATAATTCCTCCTGCAATAATAATTATTTGTTTCATGAAAGCCCCCACATCACTAATCATCTTTGTATCTGTATATAATTAAAGCCATTCATATTCAATATTGATTACAATTCTTTTTATTTTTTACATTTTATTACGCAGACATGTAGCCCTATTGGCATAAGAAATAATTTATTATTATAATTTAAATATTGTTAAGTTATTATACTTAAATTCTGATTTTAATTATTATTTGGATATGCGTTAAAAATAAGATTTATCGCAAGTATATCTGGTTTTCATTATAGCCATTATAACGATTATTTATTCAAGCATATTGATAATACTTTATAAGATAAAACGTCATTAAAAGTAAAGTATTCTAAACTTTTAGTTGTAACCTTGACCTTCCCCTAAGGGGGATCTTTAGAATAAGAATAATTCATACAATATAAAGGGAACACTGATGAAAAAAGTTTTACCTATCGCCATCGTTTTAATGGGTTCACTCTCTTTTGGTGCAATAGCCAATAATTCACATATGAATATGAGTACTAATGTGGCACAGAGTAACTCTCCTATGAACCAAGAGCTCATGGATTCAATGAATAAAATGCATGAAAATATGGCAAAAGGAATGAATAGTGATAATGCAGATGTTGCATTTGCGCAGGGAATGATCGCTCACCATTTGGGAGCAATTGATATGGCAAAAATCGAGCTAAAGTATGGTACTGATCCTGAAATGCGCAAATTAGCACAAGCTATTATTGATGCACAAGGCCCTGAAATTGAACAAATGCAAAAATGGTTAGAAAAAAATAATACCAATATGCAAAATAACTAATATTTGAAACGCAGACGTTCTATTAAGGAAAGTCTGCGTTTTCTTACATTGCCATGTCATTAACCTGTAACTATTAGCGAAATAACAGCATTATATCTTCTCTATTTAATGTTATTGCACTATTAAACATCAGTATACCTAAAAATATAAACAATATTCCTGCTAATAGACGTAGTAACTCCGCCATATACCTAAAAGATAAATTAGTATTTTTTACCGAAAACCGATAAGCAACATTTCGCATATAATAAACTGTTAATGCAATTGCAGTAATGGTTAAAGCCGTTCCTATTGCCATTGCAATGACAGCTGCTATTCCCCAAAGATAGATATTTAATGCATATGAAAATAACAATACTAACAATGCGCCAGAGCAAGGGCGGCTACCAATAGCGAATAGTACCAACAATTGTGCCGACCAATTCCCTTGTAATTCATTGGAAGTCACCACATGTTTATGACCACAACATGATGTTTGTGAGATTGTTTGGTTGCTTTTATGTTTATAGAGATATCTAGATCGCTTGATGATAGGTGTTGCCTGTTTAATATAAAAAGCTCGCTTTTTATAGTCTGACAATAAACGACGAATAGACTGGATAAAAATAATAATGCCAGATAATGAAATTAATAAATAGCTACTATTTTCAATATAATGACTCGCTATTTTTAAATGAGAGCTTGATAGGTTTAATATTATTAATATAACAGTAATGATAACTATGGCAACTGTACCTTGTAGCAATGAAGCAAGGACACTTAACCACGCACTTTGTTTTAATTTGGTCGGGTGAGTAGCAATATAAGTACTAATAATGACTTTTCCATGCCCAGGGCCAACAGCATGCAGTAACCCATACAAAAAACTAACACCTATTAATATAAAGCCTACTTGCCAATTATTTTCGCTAATATCTTGCATTAATTCTGCAAGATAGCTATTGATAACTTTTTGCCATTGAACATTAAAATAAGTTAGTTCAGACCAATAATAAGCAATCAATAACAAACAACTGGCTATCACTGTGAGTAAGCTAATTAGTAATCCCCTTTCCTTCGTTATATTTATTGGCATAATACTTGTACTCGTTGTGTAAAAGAGAGCCCTAAATTTAAATCACTATCAGCAGAGCCATTGATATCTAATGATTGTGCATATTCTTTTAAACTTTCATCAGCAAAAGGTTCAATCAGTTTGTGTTTACAATCAGCGATCATTTCTAAAGGCAATATGATCTGTGTATTGTCACGATAGGTCATGCTGACATAAAAAGTGGGATCATAAGTTAAAAGTTCAAAATGATGTTTAGCGAATGGCAATGGGGTGATAAATAGCACATCAAAGCTAAACTTCACCTGTAACTTCTCTTTTATAAGAGTGTAATGGCTTGGTATACGACGGAACTTTTGTTTTTTCCCATCCATATAAAACTCGGAAAAATAGTTCTGAGACAATATATTGCTCATTAATCTCGCCGCCTGTTTTTTCCAAATATCACTTTCTGGTTGCGCATTATATATATCGTACAGAATATCCATTGAGGTTATCGGATCCATAACCCAAGAAAAAGTTAATCCAATTAACTTATCATCTTGTGTATTAAAAGTTGTTTGCATATCAATAAAGCTATGAGGATGTGCTAAAACTTTTGGTGTAGTCATCAATAAAAAGAAAGACATCAATATCGAAACTGCTCGCCAAGAGAAATTTTTAAAATTAACTATCCACATAAACAAAACCACCCATGATATTTTGTTATAATATAACATCACGGATTTGTAAAATGATAGTCATTTTATGAAATTATTCTAGGTGTGTTATAACTTGGTTTAGTGAAAGCGAGGTGTTTAGAAAGCAAAAAGCCACCCTATTGGGTGGCTTAGTATTTTTAACTTACTAAAGTAGTAGTAAAGTTTTATATGGTGCCCAGGGCGGGACTTGAACCCGCACAGCCTAGAGGCCGAGGGATTTTAAATCCCTTGTGTCTACCGATTTCACCACCTGGGCTAAATTGTATTTATTTATTTTTGGTACTTATTTATTAGTTAAGTACATAATAAATAAACTAAAATCATTTTTTGTTTTAACTTTATGTAGCTAATAACAATATTTATTACGCTAAAACTACTTTTCCTATACCAACCACCAGCGTTGTGGTTAGAAGAAAAAACGGACCTAAATTAAGGTCCGTATTTTATATGGTGCCCAGGGCGGGACTTGAACCCGCACAGCCTAAAGGCCGAGGGATTTTAAATCCCTTGTGTCTACCGATTTCACCACCTGGGCTAAATTCTGTGGTGCGTCCGTAAAATTATAACTAATTTTTACTGGTAAGGACGACTAACTACTTCCCAATGCCATTATTTATGGTCTTTTTACACCACTCTCTCAATTAGGAGTGGTGCCCAGGGCGGGACTTGAACCCGCACAGCCTAAAGGCCGAGGGATTTTAAATCCCTTGTGTCTACCGATTTCACCACCTGGGCATTTATGGAGGCGCGTCCCGGAATCGAACCGAGGTACACGGATTTGCAATCCGCTGCATGACCACTCTGCCAACGCGCCTCAACTGCTCAATCTCTTAAGAGATTGGAGCGGGAAACGAGACTCGAACTCGCGACCCCAACCTTGGCAAGGTTGTGCTCTACCAACTGAGCTATTCCCGCTTTACCGAACTTGCTGATTTACTTATTTATTTCTGTAAACCGTTGTGCCTTTCGATGCGTTGCATTCTACTGATTCCCTGAATCTAGTCAACACTATATTTGCATCTTTTTGACTGTTCGGTGAATTTTCAGTCATTTCGATCAAGCTTCACGCAAATCTGACCATGCAGCACTCAAATATTGGAACATAGACCAGAATGTTAATACCGTCGCAATGTATAACAATACAAATCCGAACCACTCAGCTTCAATAGTCGGACGCCATAATAGCACAACAAGTGCACCCATTTGTGCGGTAGTCTTCACTTTTCCGATCCAAGAAACTGCCACACTATTACGTTTACCTAATTCAGCCATCCACTCTCTTAGTGATGAGATGATAATTTCACGTGCGATCATGGTCGCTGCCGGTAAAGTGATCCACCATACATGATAGTGTTCAGTAATTAATACTAATGCTGTAGCAACCATTACCTTATCCGCAACCGGATCAAGGAAAGCCCCAAAGCGAGTGGTTTGTTTCCAACGGCGGGCTAAAAAACCGTCAAACCAGTCTGTGGCGGCTGCTACCATAAAAATAATGGCACAAATAAGGGGAGCATCTTTAAATGGTAAATAAAACACCAGAACAAAGAATGGAATTAAAGCGACACGAAATAAAGTTAGCCAAGTTGGAATATTTAGTTGCATAGCGTTCTACACGACCTAGAAAAGTGAGAGTTATTAATATGGTGCATCAATACACTTAGTGTTTCAACGCATTAAAAATTTTTTCTGCTAACGCGGTCGAAATTGTGGGAACTTTCGCAATTTCTTCAACGCTTGCATCACGTAAAGCTTGTAAACCACCCATATACTTCAATAGCATTTGACGTCGTTTTGGTCCCACCCCCTCAATCGATTCTAGAGAACTGGTGTTTTTAACCTTAGCACGACGCTGACGATGCCCCGTTATTGCGTGACGATGCGACTCATCACGAATATGTTGGATCAAATGTAACGCGGGTGAATCAGAAGGAAGTGCCACACCTTCGCCTTCTGGTTTAAAAAATAGTGTCTCTAACCCCGCTTTACGATCACTCCCCTTCGCGACACCAATTAATTTAGGGTGTGATTTATCCCAATCAACATCAAGTGATTGAAATACGTCAATGGCTTGTGCTAATTGCCCTTTACCACCATCGATAAAAATAATATCAGGTATTTTACTCTCTTCTAATGACTTGCCATAACGACGAGTCAATACTTGATTCATCGCGGCATAATCATCCCCCGGAGTGATCCCACTAATATTATAGCGCCTGTATTCCGATTTTAATGGGCCATTCATGTCAAATACGACACATGAAGCCACAGTTTGCTCTCCCATAGTGTGACTAATATCAAAACATTCCATTCGTTTTATCTCTTTCATCTCTAAAAGTGACATTAACGAGTTATAACGTTGAGAAATGGTTGATTGTTCAACTTGCTTAGTGGCTAATGCCGTAGCTGCATTAGTTCGTGCTAGTTTTAAATAGCGTGCTCTATCACCACGGGGTTTGGTTTGGATATGGATCTTACGTCCTGCTATCGAAGAAATTGACTCCGCTAAAATCGTTTTATCTTCAAGATTAAAATCGAGCAAAATTTCTGTGGGTAAAGTGCGGATCGCACTGCCTTGTAAATAAAATTGTCCAATAAAGGTTTGTACCACTTCGTCTAATGATGTATTTGCCGGTACTTTAGGAAAATAACTACGACTACCAAGCACTTTACCTTGACGGAAAAAGAGCACATACACACAAGCAATAGCACCATTAAATGCCACGCTAATCACATCGAGATCATCGCCAATATTAGCCACAAACTGTTTTTCAGTAACTTGTCTTACCGCGTGAATTTGGTCACGAATACGCGCAGCCTCTTCAAAGCGTAACGCTTGGCTTGCCTCTTCCATTCGTTTAATTAAGCCTTCAATCACTTGGCTGTCATCGCCGGATAAAAAAAGACGCACATAATTGACTTGCTGTGCATACTCTTCATCAGAGACATAACCTTTTACACAAGGGGCGAGACAACGGCCTATTTGATATTGCAAACAAGGGCGTGAGCGATTGCGGTAAACACTATCTTCACATTGACGAATAGGAAATAATTTTTGCATCAAAGCTAATGTTTCTCTCACCGCCAAAGAGTTAGGGAAAGGGCCAAAGTATTCCCCTTTAGCATGTTTAGCACCACGATAACTCGCCAATCTTGGGTGTTTGTCTGCACTTAAATAAATATACGGATAGGACTTATCATCTCGTAGTAACACATTATAGCGAGGCTGATAACGCTGAATATAGCTATGCTCTAAAAGTAGCGCTTCTGTCTCCGTATGTGTCACGGTAACATCAATATTGGCAATACATTTTACTAATGCTTCTGTTTTACGACTACTCACCTGAGCACGAAAGTAGCTTGATAATCGTTTTTTCAGATCTTTTGCTTTTCCAACATAAATAACGGTGCCTGAGGCGTCATACATTCGATACACACCCGGTTGACTCGTTACTCGACTTAGAAATGCTTTAGCATCAAATATGTTTTCCACTTTGTAAGTAACTCTCTATCTCGATTAACCCATAACGAACTGCTATATGAGTTAATTCTACATCACCTGAGATTTTAAGTTTACTAAACATTCGATAACGATAGCTATTTACTGTTTTAGTGCTGATATTCAGCTCTTGTGCAATTTGTGCTATTTTTTTCCCTCTTATAATCATCGACATTATCTGTAACTCTCTTTCAGAAAGATGATGTAGCGGATTTAAGTCTGCTTGTACTTTAGTTAGTGCAATATCCATAGCAATTTCTGGACTAATATAACGTTGACCAATACAGACTTGTCGAATGGCCTGAAGCACATTCGCAGCAGAGGAATCTATAACGATAAACCCTTCAATACCTAACTGTAGCAATGTGACGGAAAGTATTGAGTCTATTTTAGGCGAAATAACCACTATTTTTATAATGGGAGAAAAACGTTTAATTCTTTTTATTACATCTATTAAAGAGACAGTAGGTAAAGAATAAAAAATAATAAGATTGACAGAATATTGTCTGCAATAACGAAAAGCTTCACTTTCATCATTCATAATCTTACGAATGTTAATTTTTTTAATCTGGCAAAGTAATTTTTCTATACCTAAACTAAATATTTCAACTTGACTGATTACTAGAGTATTTATCAACGATATCAATCCTTAAAAATATTTAATAAAATTAAAGATAATTCAAGGCAATAAAATTTATAATGACAAATGCTATTATAATATCGTTAGAATTTCCATATTTTTATTTTTTATTCACGCAACAATGATATTATAAATAAATTATTATTTTTATCGCATTAATTAATAATGTATTAAAATTATACACACATTTATAAAAAATATAAAAAAGCTAATAAAATATAATAATCATTAATTATAGGAATAAAGTACTTCCTATATAAAATATAAGAAGCACTTTAGTACTTTAAAAATGATCAAATGTCACCGCTTTATCAAAAGATAATTTACCTAATCGTGGAAAAGGTTTTCCTTTACCTTTACCAATGGCAATCATTAAACAGATAGCATAGTGCTCAGGCAAGTTAATTGTTTTTGCTACCTCGGCAAAATCAAACCCATCCATAGGACAAGAATCAAAACCGCGCTCTTGTGCTAATAGCATCAGTGTTTGAGCAAACAAACCCGCACTACGCATAATCTCATCCCGTTGCACTTGTGGTTTATTGCGATAATAACTATCAACAGCACTGCACATAATATCTCTGACTTCCGGGGTAGCATCTTGCCAAATTGTTTTAACTTCACTCTCCCAAACATTGAGATCTGCACATAAAACAATCAGCATAGCAGAGTCTGTTATTTGAGGCTGATCCCAACCCACTTTTCTTAATGCTTGACGTTGCTTAACATCATCAACAACCAAAAGACGCCAATGCTGCAGATTAAATGCACTTGGCGTATATTGTAACGCATCTTCAAGTAAGGCTTTTTTCTCTTCTTGTGGTATTTTGAAATCAGCATCAAACTGTTTTGTTGCACGACGGTTTTTTACTGCATCAATTACATTCATTATTTTCCATCCATTTGCTAATCATTGACATTTATTTATCTATTATAGAAGAAATGCGTTTAGTGTGCAGACTGTGCTATTATTTCTAATTATCTTTGTTAATTAATTAGTTATAACAAAAAACCACTAGTTAATAACAAAATATCGTTATAATAGTATTATCAAATATACGATAACCCTTTATTTTTTCTATTTGTTTTTAAGCGTAAAAGAAGGCGAAAACAATTGATTTAAGCCTAACACTTAAATTTGAAAAAAGGGTATCATCAAAGGCTACTATTCAATATAACAGACCTTGCAAAGTATATTAACCCTATGAAATTAAATGATGAATTAACTAATTCTATCGCATCAGTCACAGAAGCCGCTGCTATTGCGGCTATGCCATGGGTAGGTAAACAAGATAAAAATGCGGCAGATGCTGCCGCAGTTGCCGCCATGCGAGAGCGCCTTAATAGCCTTAATATCAATGGCCAAATTGTTATTGGTGAAGGTGAAATTGATGAAGCACCTATGCTCTATATTGGCGAACCAGTAGGCAACGGCCAAGGTGAAAAAATAGAAATTGCCGTTGATCCTATCGATGGAACTCGCATGGTCGCTACCGGTGAAAATAATTCTTTGGCTATTTTAGCTGCAGGTTTTGAAGGTAGTTTTTTACAAGCACCCGATATGTACATGGAAAAACTGGTTGTCGGTAAAAAAGCAGCAGGTGTGATCGACCTTAACCATTGCCTTGAATATAACCTTGATGCTATTGCACAAACATTAAATAAATCATTAAGCCAGTTAACACTAGCTATTTTAGATAAACCGCGCCATCACGATATTATCATTGATTTGCGTAATAGAGGTATTAATGTCATCACTTTGCCGGATGGCGATGTACTTGCTTCTTTATATGCCACAATGCCTAATAATCCTATTGATGTTATGTACGGGATTGGTGGCGCGCCAGAAGGTGTAATTAGTGCCGCTATTGCTAAAGCTTTAGGTGGTGATATGCAAGCGCGCCTTATTACCCGCGATATTGCTAAAGGTAATAATGCAACAAACAGAGAAATTGCAGCACAAGAAATCTCTCGATGCCATAACATGGGAACTGATGTTAATATTACATTGCCACTTGAAATATTGGTGCGCCATCAGGATGTTATGTTTGCAGCAACCGCAATTACTGCCGGTGACCTATTATCCGGTGTCACTGAACAAAGCGATTATTTGCGTACACACTCGTTAGTGATTAATGGCTCCACACACTCATTACGTTATATCGAAAATTATCATTTACGCTAACACGAGAATAACAACTAAAAAAGCGACACGGGCTTACGTGTCGCAAAATGTATTCAAGGGGTATTTATAGTTATAATTAATTCATGCTAATAAATTAGCTGGATTATCAATACACAGCTTATCTATTATCGTCTTATCAATGCCACGCTGTGCTAATAATGAAAGAAAAACGTTAGGCACAAACCCCCAACCATTTCCGCCATTTTTTGCCCACATCTGTTTTAAAAACACATCATGACTTAATACAATTTGGTTACCATAACCTCTTTCTATTAAGGTTGCGACAGCTTCAACCGTATCCATCACACTGGGCGCGGCGCCTTCTTTAGGGAAAGAAATATCAAGACCTATCATGTCAAATTCAAGCCAAACACCTCGATCAAGCATTTTGCATTGATAATCGATATCTTTACCAGAAGGATCTGAATGGGCTAACGATATTTTGGCTGGATCACACCCCATTTCTGTTAAAAGAATATCTAATACTTCATCACCACGGCGTTGCCAACCAGGCATATGAATATTCATTGAGGCATAAGGGTTATTATTTTGAGCCAGTGCAGCGGCACGTAAACTATTTTTTTCACCATCTGTAAAGAAAGGAGATACACCAATTTCGCCAATCATACCAGCACGAATATCTGTACCATCAATGCCGATATTTAATTCATCATCGATCATTTTTGCCATCGCATCAATATCATCAGCTAGGCGTTTTCCTTCAAATTTCTCAATATAAAGGCCGGAAGAAGCAACGACATTAATCCCCGTTAATTCTGCAACTTGTTTTAATTTTCTAATATCACGACCAATTGACGATGAACCTGTAGCATCAACAATCGTTTTGCCCCCAAGCTCTTTAAAATTATTTAATTCAAAAATAACGTCTTCAATGGGTTTTTTATCCATATTATCGCAACAACAATATGGATCGTATTTTAGTCCCCACTGAATATCTGCACTGACTTTTTTATCTACTAAAACGTGTGAGAATTCATAAAAAGGTTCATCAACAACGCCAGATAAATCATTAAATAAATGTTCGTGAGGTAGTGTCAGCCCCATATCCGCTTTTTTAACCGGACCCGTTACCGTTTGAATATAACCTTTCATGATTATGCCCCTGCTCTTTTTACTGATTTAGTCGCTTTAAACTCAGGAATGGTAGTAACAATGGCGCCGACTAAGGCAAATAACGTACCGATGATTGTGACTAAATAAACAGTATTTCCTAACGAAGGTAATAATAGGTCAATTAATACCGAACCCAGTAATTGGCCCGCAGTTGATGCAACACCTAACATCAGTAACCCTAAGCCTCGTACTAAAATAGCCATTAATGCAATAGACATTAACCCTAAAGGCCCACCTAAATACATCCACCATGTAGCAGGAAGCTCCAGTGTTATATGCCCTAACGCCATACGTACTACTAACGCAATCGTTAAAACAGTAAATCCAACAATAAAGTTCCAAGTAATAGAAACCATCATCGAACCTGTTGCTTCAGCCACTTTTGAATTACCTGCTGGTTGCCATCCCGCTAATAAACCCGCTAAAAAAGGTAGAATAGCTAAGTAAATAAAAGAGGTTGAATGCCACTGTGGAGAAACGACAAAAAGAGTAGCAACAACAGCTAATACGGCACCTAATACACGATATGGGGTGAAGTATTTCTTCTCATCCACACCTATACCAAAGCGGTCACATAATAAACCTGATAATAACAGTGCTGAAATTAATGCTGTTTGGAATGTAGCTATTCCTAATGCACTGGCTGATGCTCCTTCAGAAAAAACCACCATTGCGCCACAGAGGCCAGCAAACCAGTTCCATAATGGAATTTTACGTGTTTTAATTAATGTCGGAATAGAAGCAAATTGCTGACGATATTGTTTTTTGGACATAATGATAAAAAACATGACCACTAAACCACTGGCAAAAGAGATAACTGCACTAGCATTACCGTCTTTTAATACATGTCCCAGTTGCCCATTCACCGCAGACTGCATTGGTGATAGCATCCCTGCTAACACAGTTGCTACCATCAGCAAGGGTGTTGATAAATTTTTTGTACTCATAAGATGTTCCTTTTGGATTATTGACTATGAGTGATTTCTTTTTTATTTTTCAAGTAATCGGTTATTTTGTTATTAGCGCAGAGTGTATCTCCGCGCTTTTTTACTTTTCTTACTGCTATTGTTATTAAGAACTAACGTGCGATTTGCTTTAGAATATTGACCCACATATCAGCATAATGTGGCCATGCTAAAAACTCTTTGCTCCCCCAATGCGGTGAACAGTCACTCATAAAACAAGCTGTTTTTCCTTTTTCAAATTGACCAAACACCAGTAGTGGATCTTCGCCAATATTCAAAACCGTTTCAGTGTTATGTTTAGCGAACACTTTGTTATAACCAAGGAACATCGGCCATTCACTAAAACCTTTTATCGTGGCATGCTCTGCATTAACTGGAGTTGCGAATACTCCTTCTGGGGCTTCCACACGATCGTCACCCTCTAACATTTCAACAGGTAACACTTGTGCCAATAAGGTATTTTTATAGTTTGCTTTCGCTTCAATACCCATAAATGATAGATAGCCGCCAATCATTAATAAGCCACCACCATTAGCAACAAACTGTTTAATTAGCCCTAATGCATTTGGAAGTACTTTCATGTTGTAGAAAGTATCGTTTTGCAAGAGGAAAGTATTAGCACCAATATCACTGATCACGATGACATCATATTTTGCTAATTCTTCATCAGTCTGAGGAAATGCGACCTGAACGGTATGTGCAGGCATATAATCAACTGCTACCCCTTTTTCCCTTAAACAATTTAATAAAAAAGTGGCACCTTCCTCATATTTACTAGAAGTGAAACTGTCGTAGCCTTTTGAGTGGATCATATGAATGTGCCATGACTCACCAATAAATAAGATTTTCATTTTTTTTCCTCTTTCAAAAAGATTATTTATTCAGGGGATTGAGTGACAATCTGTGAATATGTTGTTTGATTGATGCGATGCATGACATTAATATCTTCAGGCATTTCTGAAGCATTACTCGTCTCAACAGCTAGTGATGCAAAAGCTGATGCATAGCGTAACGCGTAAGAAAACTGCTTTCCTTTTGCTAATGAGGCTGCTAGTGCACCATTAAAAGCATCACCAGCGCCCGCTGTATTTTTTACCACCGCAGGATAAGCTGGTGAGTAAATATATTTATAACCGTCATAAGCTAATGAACCTTTACTACCTAAAGTAATGACAACTTTATTAACACCTTTTTGATAAATAGCATTGGCTGCATTTTTAGCAGATACTAAATCAACAACTTCAATACCTGATAATAAGCTGGCTTCTGTTTCATTAGGTGTTAATATATCTAACATTGGCAATAACTTATCAATAATTTTATTGTAAGGTGCAGGATTTAAAATAATAGGAATATTATTTTCATTTCCGATTGAAATAATTTCCTTTAATGCTTCAATATTAGTTTCTAATTGCAATAAAATTATACCGGCATCTATAATTTTATCTTTTTGTATTTTTACCTCATCAGAAGAAATATCCATATTAGCCCCTGAATAAATAGAAATAATATTTTCACCACTCTCTTCTGACACAAAGATTGATGCTGTTCCAGTTTGATGATTTTCAGTTTGATATATCGTTGATGTTTTTATTCTTGATGACGATATAAAATTTACTGCATAATCACTAAACTGATCAGTACCGATTTTGGTGATAAAATGCACCTGTGCATCAGCATAACTTGCCGCTAATGCTTGATTACATCCTTTACCTCCTGGTGAGAAGATAAATTTATTCGCCAATAAAGATTCCCCGGTTTCTGGCAGTCTGGGCAAATAACTAATCATATCAACATTAAATGAACCTAATACACATACTTTATTTACTGCCGGCTGCCCCGCTAAATTAATTTTATCAATTTGATCATTACATTCTAAAAATTGTATGATTTCTTTTTTGGCAACTTTGTCTAATGTTTCAAATTCAATAAAGGCCCCACCATGGCATCTTTTAATTATTCCTTTCTCAGCCAATGTATTTAAATCTGATCGTATGGTTTCTTTGGTAACACTAAGCTCTTTTGCTAAAACAGAAACTTTTACTGCACCATGACCTTTGATCAGATTAACAATTTTTTTATGACGCTCTGCTTTCATTTAATGTTACCTCTATGGCAACAACTTTAATTTATTAGTTGTTATGGGATTGTGATTACAATCATATGTTATTTATTAAAAGCAAAAAAAAGCAGAAACACAAAAATAAAAAACAAAAAAAAGCAGAAATAAATAATGATAGTAATAAGATTACTTAATATATAGAAGCCATCTCCCCTCTCATTAAAACACAAATAAAATCAAATAATAAAATAACAAACACTATATTGATTATAAAACAATCTAATATTAATTATTTGTTTTTTAAAACTTAAATAATTAACTTAAAAAACAATAAAAAATAAAAACCTTATTTTATAATAATTTAGAGTTATTAGAATAATCAAAAATAAAAATAATCATCACTATGTTTAAATAACCAACTATTTTAGTGAATCGAGCAAAGCTTAAAATAAATTAATCATCCATTTTTATAGTTCATAAATTAGTACAATTCTTCTTACCATTAAAATGTATAGCCAATGATAATGTAAATTAATCATGTCAACTTATAATTAGAAATACAGATACAATGATTAAAATAGAAGCAGTTTTTATTGTCTCATTTTGTGAGGTAGATAACATTAATAACAACAGTCATTGAACAAACTAAGTACAAATAACCTATTTTAAGTAGGCAAAGTAAGTAAAAATCTTGCTTTATTTATTGATTTATTTTTTTACTCGTCAATCTTTGGCTTATTTTGTAAATAGCTGAGAATACTAAAGCACTAACAGCAACTCACTGATACAAAATATAACTCCAATAAAAAATAAAAACTTAGATATAAAAACTAAAAATCACAAAATTCAAGAAGATAAAATCAGCAACAATGTGTTCTAAAATATCTAATACCTAAATAGATTGTAAAACAACCTATTTATCAGACATATTCCGACACATTTATTTTCTAGCGATGTTTAAACTTAGTGTCTAAGATTATAAATATAAATTGAGCACCAATAATCTGATAAATACACAACGTAAAGACATAAGGATATACCTATGAAAATAAAATCACTTATTGCTATTTCATTATTAAGTGTTAGTGCTTCTCTTTTTGCCGCTGAAAGCACCAGCACAACACAACAAGTTCAAGGCGTAACTCAAGCACAAAAAGATCTCAATGATTATGAAAAAGTCATGGTAGAAAAAGTTTGGGTTACCACGCAAGCCATTGACGAGAAAGGCAATAAAGTTGACGCTAATAATCCACAAGTCAGTAATTATTTTGGCCTAGCAGAATATTATCCTAATGGCACTTTTATTATGTTTACCCCTGAAGGTAAACAAAAAATGCAAGGGGATTGGTCAATGTCTAATGATGGAAAAACGCGTACATTAGTTGCCAAAGATGCACAAGGAAAAACACTATTTACTCGTGATGTAGAAAATATCACCATCAATAATGATGAGTATACCTATCGTATTTACCCAACTGAAGGGGATAATACTGTTTATTTTGATATTATTCATCACGTTAAGAAGTAATCATAATACGTTGTTTCACCTGTTATAAATAATTAAAGGCTATTTTATGGTAAGTAAAATAGCCCTTTTTTTAGTTGTATGACCTTAATATAACTAGCCTTAAATCAAATTTTGAGCTTCCCCATCAACCCAATAAATCACGTTAAGCGCTTCTTCTGGTGTTGGGACTTCCAGTTTGCTCAACATTCTTTCCATCACTTTATCGGGAACCGCTTCCTTTCTTGCGCTGTTTTGTTTTTTCCATTGCAAATAAGGGACTTCAATATATACCAATGTCACTTTAGCTTGATAACGATAAAACAGAGCAATAAGCTGATTACGCATTTGTTTAGTAATATTTGTTGCATTCCAAACAAAAGGCTTATGCTCTCTTAAATTTATTCTCGCTTGCTCTTTGGCAAGTTGTGCAATCCATCCATTCGCATCACGATCATCTGGTTTTATATTATGCTGCTGACGTAATGCATCTAAACTTACTACAGGCATATCTGCACAATATTGGCGAATATAACTATCTTTGCCCATTCCCGGTAGCCCACAAAGCACAATAACTTCACTTCCTTGCTCTGGATAAGGTTCATAGTGAGGATCGACATTATTTTCACTATGAAAATAGTGAAATCGAGCGCCATCAGAAATAAATCGTGCGGGTGTTCTCCAACAATTTAATTCTTCACAGTAAAGTGTAAATAACGCTATTTTATCCAATAAAGCGGACTTATCTTCACAGCTTCGTCCCAGAACATCCGCCTTAGCCAGCAATGCCAATAAATAGCAATCTACTCTTAACGAAGCCGCTAATAAGGCTTTTTTAGGATCGGGTTTATCCATTAACCATAAAGGTAATCCGTGATAGCGTACTAATGCCGCAATCTGTTCTCTATCAATAAAGCTAACCGGCACTTTTTCATATAAAAAACGTCTTGTCGTTAATTCTCCTTTACGAGCATGGCCTGGCGAAATAATTCGCCCATTCTCTTCACGGGTAGTTGAACGTTTTTCTACATCATGTAAAAGTGCTGCAATCCATAGAATTTGTTGCTCTCTTTCTGACAGCTCTTGGTATTCAGGGAGTGATTTTATAGCGTGGATCACCTGTTGTGTATGAATAGCTACATCACCTTCAGCATGGTGGATCGGATCTTGTCGAACACCGGACATATCACTAATTTCATTATAGTACTCACCAAGTTGTTCCCATGACATTTCGCTATGTAATTTTTTATGAAGCATCATGAGACTCCTGTGTTTTTTCCCAAATCAGTGGCGCTCTTTTCCAATTACGTTTCCAATGCACATCTGTTTTAACATGATCTTTTCTCACATATTTAAACACCCGATGTGAAAATTCATCTAATGAAAATGCTTGAGCATCTCGTGTGACAATGCCTTCCATCGCACTTGGTTTCTTGGTTAACACATCTCGTGATTGAAAAGAGCTATGCTTTTGTGCGTGTAAAATAATATTCTTTTCAAACTCTATTTTATTTTCCGATTTTGGTAGCGAGATTTCCGGTACGGTGGGTAAATCAAATAAAGTGGCATAAAATTGCACTTCTTCCCAACTTAGCCATTTATCCTGACAACGTATGGCAAAAACATAGAAATACTCTTCCAAATGTTGGTATTCAATAGAATGAATGGCATAAAGATTTTCACCAAAAATATCTAAATTACCTAAATCATTTCTGATGGATTGCCAACGCTGGCGTAGTTGTACTGTCCATGCAGATTGTGTCGGAGTCGCATGAGAGCGAGCAAAAACCCCCATTCGATTTAAGCAATTATTTTCACCATCTAATTTTTCAGTATGAATAAGATGCTTTATTTTGCAAATATCTTGCCACCAATTGGCATTAATACGATCATCGCTTGTTGTGCCTGGTGAAAAAGGATAGTGATATGTTCTGTCATATTTTTTTGATTGATTATTCATTGTGTTATACTCATTAAGTAACAGGAACCCTACTAAATTTATATTAAAATTCAGTGAGTATATTTATCTGTATTTGCACTATTTATCTTCAGTGCCTTAATGCGTATTACATAACCACAACCTAATAACTCAAAAATAACAAAAGAAATAATTTTTAACATACTACCTGTATTATCAAGATAGCACTAGAAAAAAATGTTTATATTTATTATTCATTTTCTCTCAATTTTTTTCGTTATTTAACACTCCATGATGATTGTTCATCTATCCTTAATAGGGTGACAACGCTAATAATGTCACTCTATGGGTATTTATACTTAAATAATGATAAATATCTTAATCCTCAGTCGCTGTTTACATAACGATATTGCACATGGGAGGTAGTATGTATCACGATCTTCAAGGAAAAGTTGCTGTAGTAACAGGTTCGTCACGAGGAATTGGTGCAGCAGTAGTGACGAGATTAGCTCAAGAAGGAATGAACGTTGTTATCAACTATCACTCTGATGAAAATGAAGCTCAAGCATTAGCCGATAGCTTAAATAAACATGGTAAAGGTAAAGCGATTATTTTTGGCGGTGACATTAGTGATGAAAAAATTGCTCATAACTTTATTTATAAAGCGATTGACCACTTTGGTCAGCTCGATCTTCTGATCAATAATGCGGGAATTGAGACACAAACCCCTTCCCATGCAGTGAATTTAGAAGATTGGCGTAAAATTATTGATATAAATTTAACCAGTTATTTTCTAACGGCTCGCTCCGCATTGAAATATTTCGTTGAGAATAAGATCAAAGGCAATATTATTAATATGTCTTCTGTTCATGAAGTGATCCCATGGCCGACTTTTGCTAGTTACGCTGCCAGTAAAGGTGGCGTGAGAATGTTAACGCAATCACTGGCTCTTGAATATGCACACTATGGTATTCGTATTAACGCCATTGGCCCTGGTGCTATTAATACCCCAATAAATAAAGAAAAAATGCAAGATGATGCGTTACGCAAAGAATTAGAAGAGATGATCCCAATGAAATATGCCGCAGAGCCTGAAGCAGTGGCTAATGTTGCTGCTTGGTTAGCATCGGAGCAATCTACTTATATTACTGGACAAACTATTTTCATTGATGGCGGTATGACACTTTATCCTTCATTTCAAGGTGGAAAAGGTTAAAGCCGTTCACTGTCGTCCATACCGTTAAGATAACCTTCTTTCCAAATTTTGCGGTTTATTTATACTTATTCTTTGGGAAGAAGGCTTTTATCCTTATTTTATTCAATCAAAATAACATTTTCGGAATGGATAATATTATCAGGAAAAATAAGTGCTCTTTCAGAAATAAACGGCATATGTAATGTACGTGTGCCCGTTGAAATAGAAACCCCTGCTTTTAACCATGCATCAGCCACCAGCTCTGTACAATAAACACCTTTATCTTGCTGAATACTGAAGTTTTCCCCTACTCGATTTAAAACAGCTTCTAACGCTTGTTGTCGTGCTTGTTCACTTCCACGCACTTGGTAAAAGCGTACAGAATTAGGCTTAGCACGACTGATAAAGAAATCCAAACTATCGATAGTAACACCATCTTTACTATCAGCATGTTCACTGGGTGTTGAGTGAACAACCTGTATACCTTGCTCAGTTATCCACAACATTCCTACGTGGCTGAACCCGCTGTTATCAACTTGCTTTATTATGTCGCTAATAACTTCATCACCATCGCGAAAAACCAGATCACCACTTTTTAACTGATAAGGCAAAGCGAGCACAGTCAATGTGCTCGCTAAGTATAAAGTTAATGCAAGAGTAAAGCGTATTATCACTTAACTTCAACTTTCCATTTGCCATCAACTTTGATCATATTTTGATTTTCTGTTTTTTCTTCACCATTTTTCAACACTGTTTTGAGTGTGACAACGGCTTTATTTTTATCTTCGCTGTATTCAACTTTTGCTACTTCAACCTTACCCAAGCCACCTTGCTCTTTAATTTTTTTGCCCGCTTCGGCAACGATCATTTTAAATTTGCCGGTAATTTGCTCTGCCATTGGATCTTTTTCTAAATCACCAAAATACATTAATGACACAGCCTTATCACCATCACCGGAAGCGACAGCTTCAATAAATTCAACCGCGGCTTTTCCTGCTTCGTCTTGTTTATCACCACATGCAGATAATGTCATCATTGCCACCGCAAGAAACATAAATCCCATCATTTTCTTTAACATAAATTCACCATCACCATAAATATTTAATTTAATACAATAAGCATCTTATATAAAAAGGAAAACCATCTCATATAACACACTAATTTATTTATAAACTATGTTTGTGCAATAGAAAAATAACTTTTCTATCGCGGAATTATACGTGACATTAATAGGTTTCGTCATAAATTTTTTTTAATATAGAATAATCCTAGTAAAAAATATTTGAAAAAATCCTCCCAACAATCAAGTAAAATATTTCTATCTATATTTATAAAAAAATATTGAATATATAATGAATCTAAAAGTGAGCAGAAACATTATTGCCATATAAAACTTTTTTATGTTCTATTTTTGTATTTTAATCTCGAAAAAAGAGGATCGGCAACGCATCACGCTGTCGCCATTAACAGATTCAATAAAAATAGTTATCTGTTAGCGAAATAGGTAAAATGCCATATCATTGACAAAGCTTATTTTAAAACACACAAATACAGTATGTTGCAAAATCAGTTACGATAGTGATACAAAATTACAATAACGTTTATCTCAATAAAACAAATCTATTTGTTTTTTAATATTTAATCATGATATGACAACACGATTTTCTAAGTAGACCTATAACATTTCGGTGTAAAATACAAATAAAGACTAGAAATTTTGTGACACAATGCGCCTTTTTACACCATTAAGTCAATTTAAGATAAATAGAAACTGCATTTTGGATCATGAATAGGTAATCTAGCCATCTGATTTCAATGACCAAACATGAATAGTTAAAAGGGTATGCTATGTTTACTTCACAGCTCATGCTGGTCGGTTATGTTTTATTAGTCAGTCCATGCGGGCATGATTCTTGTGATGCGGTTCCAGTAACAGAAACCATTTATACCAAAGATGAATGTACTATTCGCTTAAACTATCTCAAAAAGAAAAGACCCGATCTCTATATTTTTTGTGGTGAAGTATTACGTGATCCCGAAGTGACCGATGAAAATCCATACCTAACACCGCCAAATAGTGCCGATGATGTCTTTCAATTAAAATAATCACCCTTTTTCGTTGAACACCCCACAAAATACAATTTAATTTGTTTTCTAGTTACGGTATACTCTTTATACTTAAAATATGTAAGGACACGTATTAGGAGTCACTCATGTCTATTGCAAAACGCACCAAAGACAAACGTATTGCGTTAGGTTTAACACAATCTGAGCTTGCTACCTTGGCGGGTACAACGCAACAATCAATTGAACAGCTTGAGAGTGGCAAAACCAAACGCCCTCGTTTTTTACCTGAATTAGCAAAAGCGTTAAATTGTGAATTATCGTGGTTGCTCGAAGGGGATAATAAACAAACACCCGCTTCTGAAATACCTCCCCAAGATGAATGGCATTCAGTCAGTGAATGGGATAACGATACCCCTCTCAATGCTGATGAAGTCGAGATCCGTTATTTTAAAAGTATTGAACTTGCCGCTGGTGATGGCTGCTGTACTAACGAAGATCATAATGGTTATAAATTGAGATTCTCCAAAAGCACACTACGCCGCTATGGCGCTTCACCACAAAATGTGATCTGTTTTTCCGTCTATGGTGATAGTATGTCTCCGGTTATTCCAAATGGTTCAACAGTGACCGTTGATACAGGTAATACGCGGATTGTGGATGGCGGTATTTATGCTATCGAACAAGATTCATTATTTAGAATAAAATTACTCTACCGTCAGCCAGGCGGAAAATTAATTATTCGTAGCTACAATAAAGATGAATTTCCTGATGAATTTGCAGAAATTGACTCCGTTAAAATTATGGGACGCGTTATTCACTGGTCTGTGATGGCTTGGTGATCATCTGCATATTTTTATTTTAGTTTTTACTTTCTTGCACAATTTTCCCATTAGATAATAACAGCGTTTTATCTGCTAATGCTTGCAATTCACGAGGCTCATGAGTGACTATTATCATCGTTATCTGCTGTTTTTTTAATGAGATAATAAGCTCCCACAGCTGATAACGTGTTTCCCAATCCAAACTTGAAAAGGGTTCATCCATTAATAACAGTTTGGGTTGGCTAATGAGTGCTCTTGCTAATGCAACTCGTTGCTGCTCTCCCCCTGATATTTGAGATGGATAACGTGTTGCTAAATGAGCAATTCCCATCTGTTCAAGTAACGCTATCTCTTTTTCTTTACTGCGCTTTTGCTTAGCCGCATATTGTGCCAACCATAAATTTTGCTTTACAGTGAGAAAAGGGAATAAATAAAGACGCTGATTTAAATAACGACAGGGGCGCTGCCAAACAGGTAATTTATTCATATTTTGGTTAGCTAAAACAATATCCCCTGTATAGTCGGTATAACCGGCAATAGCATTGAGTAACGTTGTTTTGCCGCTACCTGATGAGCCACTGATCCCTAAACAACACCCTTGCTCTAGGTGTAATGAAACCTCTGTTAAAATACCGGTAGTTAACGAGTGAATGGTTAACATGCTAATTTCCTATCACGCTGTAAACGGTGTAAAGCAAACAATAGAGTAATTGCAATTGCTATCAGTACTAAAGCGCAACCTATCGCAAGCGAGAAATCACCACTCGCTATATTTAAATAGATTGCCATTGGTAAGGTTTCTGTTTTTAATCGTGTGGCCCCTGCCAACATTAATGTTGCCCCAAACTCCCCTAATGCTCGAGAAAAAGCCACAATACAACCACTGATTAATACAGACCAACAAAGTGGGATCTCAACCAAAATAAGCGTTTTTGTTGGTGTTAATCCTAAATTCTGTGCGGTTTGAATATAAGCAGGATCAATGGCTTTAAACGCCGCAAGGCTATTACGCATAATGATTGCACTTGCCACATATGTTTGAGCAATAATAATCCCCAAGGGAGAAAAAAGGGCGCGAGATAATTGAGGGAAAACCCCTGTTAAAGGCCCTTGATGACCTAACAATAATAATAATCCAATACCTATTACCAAAGGAGGCGTGACTAAGGGTAAATCGAGTAACGCATCAATAAAACGCTGTCCTTTAAATGACGATCTTGCCATCATCCAAGCTGCAGGTACAGCTAAGAGCACAGCTAAACACAATGATGTTAACGCGGTGCTCAGTGACATCAATACGGCAAAATGAAATTCAGCATCAGTAATAACCATGGTGAGTTCGTGATAAGAGAGTTGGCAAATTAATGCAATAAGTGATCCCAATATCAAAAATAATAATAATAAAAGTGGTATTAGTGCCCAACGATACACAGTGAAGCCTTCTCTTAATCTACTAATGACATTTATTGTAAAAATGAAAAAAGCCACCTGTGAGCCGGTGGCAAAAATACAAATAATGTGAGAAAAATCTATGGTTTTGAAATAACAGGAAGAAAACCATAATCAGTAAAAGCCTTTATTCCTTCGGGACGAGAAAAATAATCAGCCAATTGTTGTGCTTGTGTGGGATTTGTTGAAGTTTTTAACACCGCTAATGTCGCAATTTCTTCGGGGCTTCCTTCAGGTATGGGTAATAAAACTAATTTATCTTGATTTTTCATTGCATCAGCGTAACCAATAATGGCAGCATCAACCTCACCATTTAATAAATACATAAGTAACTGTTTAATGGTTGCTGTACGAACAACCACTTTATTTCGTAACTGCTCACCTTGGCCTGACGCTTCGATTAATTGTTCACCGCTTTTACCTAATGCAATTGCTTTTGCATCTCCCATACCTAATTTCAATGAACTATTTGCAAGATCTGTAATAGTTTTGATCTCACCGATTTTATCTTTTCTGACAGCAATAACAGGAATATGACGCACAATAGGATATTGGCTAACCACCTGATTTTGTTTCGCTAACTTCTCTACATACTCTTGAGAGCCGGGAAAAAACAGATCACCTTGTTGAGTGAGATTAAAGCGTGTAAGAATTTGGCCTGAACCGCCATATTCGATAGTCACTGTATTGCCGGTTTCTTTTTCAAATAGACCAACAACTTGCTCTACAGGCTGTTTTAATCCTGCGCCAGCATAAAGATGAAGCTCTACAGCAAAGCTATTATGGCAAAATAATCCTAGCGCAAAACCTAAACCTACCAAAACTTGGCGTTTCATAACATCCTCAAACACAATATCGTTATGTAATTTTTTATATAATGATAGATATGAGAAATTAAGGCAAGATCTTAGTAAGAAAAAAACAGCAAAGTGCTAGCAAGCTATCATTTTACTTTTCATCTCTAATTTATTTATTAAGATATTTTTATCACTCTGTACCTAGAATAAAAATACATAATCACTCATATTTTGATAAGCGATCTAGATGAAAAATAACAGCGATATTAATAACAAATCCTCGTTTAAACGAGGATCTCACTATTAAATACTCAACTCCAATAATGCTAATGCCGTCACTTCATCGATGACAATATCTGTAGCATATCCCCCTTTTATTGCGCCTATGGTTGCAGCAACATTTTCAACGCCTCCAGCAATAAAAATACGCTGTGGGATCTGTCTTAACTGTGCAAGACTAATTCCCATAATTCTAAGGTCGATATCAGAAAGCAGAGGATTACCTTGTGCATCATAGAATCGACCACAAATGACACCAACAGCACCTAAATCGCGATATTGTGCCATCTCATTTGTGGTGAGTACGCCTGTTGTAATCAAAGGATTGTCATCTTGAGTATTACCCACTACAAACAAAGCTTTATTACATTGATTTAAAGCAGAGAAATTACGCCGTATTATGGGTTCTGCTTGTAGCTCCATTGCCAAACGTGCATTTGACACTACAGCCGGTACATGCAAATTAATACTGCAACCTGAAAACTTATTGGCGATCAAAGCGGCAGATTCCGCAGTAGTAAAATCAGGTTGTGGGGCTACAGCCCCAATCATTTGTAACACGGTGACATTTTCTAGTGTTTTAGTGGGGAGATAGTGCCCTAGTTTATGGATTGTTCTTCCCCAAGCTACACCTAAAATATCATCATTGCTGATTATCTGAGAAAGATACATAGCCCCTGCTTTAGCTAATCTTTCTCGATTCATATTTGATGTTTGTTGCGATTTATTCTTTTCTTCATCAGGTAAAATAAGCACATTATTAAGATTAAATTTTGCTTTTATTCTGATTGAATAATCAATCGTAGAAAATACTGATGAATCCAAGCTTATATTAACGAAACCTTTTTCTCTCGCGAGATGTAAATACTTCACAACAGTCACTCGAGAAACGCTCATAATATTTGCAACTTCACTTTGACTGAGTCCGTCCTGATAGTAAAGCCATGCAGCATAAAGAACGGGATCATTATCAAATAAACTCGCATTTTTTAGCGAATTATTATCCATTTTAAACCCCACTATTTTTTATAAATCTTATTAATAATTAATTTATTTTATATTTACGATATTGCAGAAGGTAATAACAATTTTTATTGAATATGTTCTTATAACACAATTAGATACATTTCATTTAACAACTACTAATATCGGCAAATGGGTGTTTTTCTTTACAAAAAGAAACTCAAAATATGTAAAATCCACTTAATAATGCCGTAATTATCTCATATCGAGAAAGTTTTTTTTGAAAATATGTTTTTATTCGGTTAAAAAGAGAAATCTTAGCGTTAAGTTTTAAAAAGTTTTATTTTGATGATATTAAAGTTAATTACCCTATAACAAATTAACCATAGACTCATTAATACAGAGGAAAAATATGATTATCGCTTATTCAACAGCCCCTAATGAAACTGTCGCCCATGAAATAGCTCACCATCTTATACAGGCGAAGCTTGCAGCTTGTATTAACGTCCTTCCTAATATCAAATCTATCTATCATTGGAATAATGAAATTGTTGAAGATAATGAGGTACTTATGATGATCAAAAGCGAGAGTTCAAAACAACAGATTTTGATTGATACACTAGTAAAAATGCACCCTTACGATACACCAGAAGTCATTATTGTCCCTATAGAAAATGGGTTTCATGGTTATCTAGAATGGATACATCAAAGCCTAAATTAATGATTATTTCATTGCATCATCATGCTATTTCATCTTATTTGTGATAAAAATGATAGAATATTGTAAATAAAACAATACTTACAATCTCAATAATGAGACAAATAAACAAAGTAAAATATTAAGATTAATTACTATTTAACTGCTAAATCATTTTTAAAAACTTTTCTTTTTGAGATTATCTTTATATTCACAGAAAAAATATAAACAATAAATTATTATTAATTTTTTATAAATCAAAGAAATGAACAATAATACGCTAATGAGCAAAGGAAAAAATAAAAAAACAACAAAGTGGTTTTTATAGGTTATTATCCTAAAGAATAAATTTAACCGATATCTTACCCTAGTTATTTTCTGTTATAATTAACAAGCTTTCTCTATATTACATGTAAAAAAGGAGTGAGTTGTGAAAACAAACAGAGTCGCAAGACGTATTTTAGGTTTACCTTATAATTTAAGTCGGTCTAAAAAGAAAGTGCGTTTTTCCATTATTACGCCTACAGAAAGTGATAATCTTCCCGCAGAGTTAAAAAATGCAACTCGGATCTGTTTAAAACAAGATTTCAGAAAAAATGCGCAAAATAAGCGTATTTATATGAAATTAACCGATGCTTATCCAGATTATCTTCTAGTAAGTTAATTACTTATGCCTAATGTTAGATTATAAATAACTTTTATTTTATTATTTATAACTAATAGTTTATCCCTTACGACTTTGTAAGGGATAATAGTATTCTATTATTGATATAATTCTTTACGAATATTCACTAATACTTGCTTAATTAATTGAGGATTGATTTTTTCTGGTAATTGACTTTGTTGAAAAGCTTGCTCAATTTTTTCTATTAATATTTTGCTTCGCTCAAATAATGTTTCATAACTTAAAGCCCCAGATTTAATTTCTAACAATTCATCCCTGTTATCACACCAAACTTTGACTTTTTTTTCAGTGGCAATTCCTAATGCAATATAAAGCAACCTAAAAGTGTGCATCATATTTTTACTATCGTAACTTCGTCCATGTTCAATATTTTGCTGATAGCGGGCTTCATTACGCTCCTCAACCCATTGCCAATAAGCATGATACTGCTTGCAATAGGTACTGTAGCCGTCTTTATTAAAACTAAGATAGGCTTGTAATATGGCTGTTTCAGAGACACTGCTTAGTAAAACATCGGTGGCATTATCTTTTTTTATTACGCCTTGATAATCACTATTTGGATCATAAAAAACTGCATAAAGATTTTGTGCATGATTGATTTTAACCAACCCAATATTTTGCTGCTCCCAACAACGTTTTTTAAGCCAATTATTCAGTAATAGGCTTTTTCCATCTTCAATGATATAACAGAAATCAAGGATTGTTTTTAACTCTTTATCTATAGGATCCATGATCTTCTTATTTAACCCTTGCGCTTTTTTTATTTGCCCTTGAGCATAATGCACAAAAGTCTGTACGCATTCCTTTGATAAAAACCATTCTGGGTTAAATTGCATAAATAATGGATGACGATAAATAACAACATGCTCTGGTGCATTTAATAATTCTAAAATATTAGGATTAGACGCACACAGTAATTCAACAAATCGCCCTAATTCATAATAAACAATATCATTAGTTTTATTACTTACTTGTGGCACATAATCAGAGCAATAAAACATCTCTTTAGGTAGATAAAAAACACCTTTAATATCAGTATCTGAACTATCTGTTGCCAAATTTTGTGAACGACTACCTGAAATTGTTTCAAATAAAAGGTAAGGCTTTATATTGTCAATGGTCAGTTTCATCAAGTATTTTCCTAAACCAATTATTTAATATTTCACTATCTGGTACGGTGCGTTTCGCTAATTGAGTTGCTGTTTCTTGCCATAAAAAAGTGATCAGTTTTTGCATATTATCGGTTGGTAGCCAAGTAAAGTGTTCATCTTTATCTGCTTTAAAGCTCACTAACTCTCGAATAATTATTTGCTCATCTGTGGTTAATATATTTATTAGCTGATTAAGCTCCATCGGTGGGATATTCCCCGTTTTTACTGTCCAATAAGCAGCTAAAAGTGAACGTAAGAGATAGAAATATTTTTTTAATTTTATGGGCTCATCTATCGCTTTACTTGCATGACTCTCTTCAAAATGATGTCTACTAACGGCTTTTGCGATCCCTCTATAATGATGAACAATGCTTTGGGGTTGATAATATAATTGTGCCAACTCAAATAATTCTTTTTGGATACCAGCATATTGTTGATAAACAATAGGTGATTGTAACCACTCAAATAAGATAGCATTTGACTTACGTAATAGATGCAATGCTTTCGTAATATCCCAAGCTCCTACATCAAACCAATTATTTTCTATCCACTCAAATGTTTCTTTAGGTTTATCAATTGAAAGATATGCATTGCGAGGCCGCATAAAAATACCACGTACATCATAGTCACTATCCGTTGATGCGAAGCCCCAAGCACGGCTTCCACTTTCAGCAACATAAAGTAGTTTTATTTGATGCATTTGCTCTATTTGTGGCAGTTTTTTTAATATCTGATTATGCATGATGATGTTACTCGGTATTTCCTTACAACTCTTAAATTTAATAATGTTGCCAATTATGATGATGACTAGAGCTAACAATAGCAACATAACTACTTTAGTGTCTTAATTTTATAATTTATTTTTTGATACCGTCTCCTATACCGTCATTTTTTTCGGTTCTTGTCAACCATTAGCAACCATAGAAAACAAAAAAGCCACCAGTAACATACTGATGGCTCTTGGTTTTTTAACCTTTATCAACTATTGCTGATAAACGTTATTTTATTCCCACTCTAATATCAATGATAAGGAAATAAATCTATATAACATATAGTTAGAATGGCAATCACTATTGATACCATCATTTATACCATGCACAGGATTTTTTCGATTTTTTGCGGTTCGTCAACGTTTTAGTTCAACTTTGACCTA
The DNA here is from genome assembly GCF_054767435.1 of Proteus sp. MB838. Lineage (NCBI taxonomy): Bacteria > Pseudomonadati > Pseudomonadota > Gammaproteobacteria > Enterobacterales > Morganellaceae > Proteus > Proteus sp. MB838. Next base: position 10,055 of record NZ_BAABMO010000008.1, on the reverse strand, counting down.
GACTGAAGATTCTTGCATATCACGATAATCCCCACTAAAAACAAGTGTGTTTATAAGTAGATTTTTCTTGTAATCTGAACTGGAGAAATCTTTATAAAAAATCACGTTTTACCGACAGCCAGATTATGGCAAACCGAGGAAAAACACACCTGCGTATAGTAAAATCCAACTAGCAGCTAACAGTAATAATGGCTAACACAACCAATACCGCTAATGCCATTAGTTCCATCATTAAAGCAGTGGCAAACTCTTTCCAGCTTAATTCTGACGTTGCTTCAACAGTTCAGTCATATAACCCAAAGCCTGTATCAAGAATGCGAGAAGATCCTAGTCAACTTGAACTTAACACTGCTAATAAGTGAAAAGTACTATAAACAAAAAAATTTTTACACAGGGTTATGTCATCATCTTTCCCGTCAGTGCCACAACAAGATCAATACAATCAGAAAAACCTTTTTATCTGCTAGTAAAATATTTTCGGATCAAGACCATTTTCAACACACATATCCCAAAGCAGCTTATAACCATCATCTGAAACCCATTTTTTTACTCTAGTTGGATCGGCACCTATAATTCGGGAAACTTCCATTAAAAGCTCCCTCTTAGAATAAGACTTTCCCGCAAGCCAAAAAGGAAACTGATCATCTTTACTGTATATTAAAAGTTCGAAAATTGTTGCTGTTTTACCATCAATAGTTTGAAGGTTTACTTCACCAAGACCATTCAAAAAACGATATTCTGGATTTTCCCAGCTAGGAATAACACCTCGATATGGCGCACCATCTGATAGTACTTCAACCAACCTAGATACAACTTTAGAAGCATCGGTTACATCTGTAATTCCAACTATTCCACTCAATCCTATATGCTTATTGTCGATATCTTCCTTAGTAACATTAAACCAAATCGGAAGTATTTTTTTGCTCCCATCAATATTTTGTCTAATAAGAATATCCATTTCGTATGACGTCCAATTTTTTGAAAGGTAAGCTGGACTTAATACTAAAATTCCTGTCCGTGATTCATTCAACCCCTTTTCAATTGAATCAAGTAATCGTTCTCCAACCTTAAGAGACATGGGAGCAAACCAAATACTTAACCCATTTCTCTTCAAACCAAACGCCACATCTGACACAAAATCATTATCTTCTTCTGCATATGATATGAATGAATCGTGCAATTTATTCTCCTTATTTTTTAATTAGTTAAATAAAACAGACATCAAATGGACTATTCATGAAGCAAACACATTAATAGCAACTATCAATATATTATATACGACATTGCAACGATAAAAATTACTAACATATCTATATGTATTTACTTAATTTCATGTCCCAAACAACACCATTATCTGCGATAATATTATATAAAAATATAACCTTAACCTAGACCTAAAATAGCTATAAACGAGAAAACTAGTGTATTATTGACAATAATTTACCTTTATGTAATAGTGATATTCAATCTTTACGCGTTAGAAGCGCTACTGACTTCATCTGGTGTATCACTAGAATATTTGATTGTTTATATTTTGACCACGGTCACGTCAAAAATCCCTTCGTGATTTGTTGCCGCAACCGTGGCCATCTAGGTAAAGATTTAAAATGGCCTCACTACGAGGCCATTTTTAAACGCGTTGGTCTTATGGAAACTATTAATCAACTTACTTCAATATTTCTTAATCATATTGAAGTAGAAAAAATAAGTCTAAGAAACCTACCTAATTACATATTTTTTTGTGGTGGAGGTATAAATGGTGATGACTTATCAAAAATAAACACATCTGAATTGGGGGAATTTAACTCATTACGGTGTGCTATTCTACATTACCTTAGTAGTCAAGAAAAAGAACTATATCAGGATGTTATTCTTGCTGAAAAATTTCATGATTGGTTAGATGACGCTAACATTAACAATCTTATTGACTTCGAAGTTCTATTAGCAGGTCTAGCTACAGCAGTTATTCTTATCGTTGAAGGACCTGGAGCACATGCTGAGCTTGGCGCATTTAGCGTCATGCCACAAATATCATCTAAACTTATTACTATTTATAACGTGAATAGTATTAAAAATGGTCAAAGGACTTTTATTGAATGGGGGCCTATTAAATTTCTTGAAAAAAATGAAAAAATAGTTCTTCGACATGAATGGGGGGTAATCTATCAACTAGAAGACAATGCCATATCCCAACTAATTGATTATAACGATGATTTCAAAGCGCTAGTGAATCTTATAGGTACACAACTAGCAAAAGATATCCAGGGGAAAAGTAAAAAAACAGCTGTTTTTTCAAGAGAAACCCCTTCTGATATGTGCCTGCTCGTTGCTGATTTAGTGTATGTTTTTTCTGCGCTTAAGCTAAGAGAAATTAAAACATATATAAACGAATACCTTAAGATAGATTTAGAAGAAAAAATTTTAAAAGAGTACTTATATTCATTAAAAAACCTAGGATTAATAAAAGAAAAAAATGCTGGTGCAAAATATTTCTTACCCACGGAAAAAAACAAAGGGTTTATTAAATATCAATTTAAAAGTTCCCCTGATCTCCCAAATAATTTTTCTGCAAATTATGTAAAATCCACTCTACTCTCTTTTTATATAAAAGATGATAATGAAAGGGCGTATGCATTAGGGCTAAGGTGATAATATGAAATACCTATTAGATATTTTAGAACATTCAAAAAAAACAATTGATGATTTAATATTCAATTACTTAACTGCGCCAAGAAAATATAAAGAGTTTGAAATTAAAAAAAGAAGTGGCGGATTTAGAAAAATATCTCAACCATCTTTTGATGTTAAGTTATATCAATATCTAATTATGGAGAATATTTTAGCAAAATTACCAATTCACGATGCTGCAACTGCATACAGATACCATAAGTCAATTTACCACAATGCCCTACCACATAAAAACTCTGATTGGATTTTGAAATTAGATTTTAAAGATTTTTTTCATTCAATAAGACCAAAGCATCTGAAATCCATTCTCACAGATGTATACAAGGATATTTCAAGTATTGAGATTGATATTTTAAACCACTATTTATTTTGGATGGATAGAGGTGATCAAAAACTTAAACTAAGTATCGGTGCACCCTCATCTCCAATTGTTTCAAATATCGTTATGTACAAATTTGATGAAACAGTATTCAATATGTGTTCTGAGAATAATGTCATCTACACTCGCTATGCAGACGACATAACATTATCCTCTGACAGTCGTAATATCTTACTAAAAGTTGAAAGTGAATTAAAAAAAATAATTGCAGATACCCAAGAACCCTTATTAATATTAAATAATAACAAGCGAGTTTTACTTGGGAAACAAAAATCCAAGAGAATTACGGGAGTTGTTATTACGCATGAAAAGAAATTATCTGTTGGCCGATATAAACGAAAAAAAACCAAAGCGATGCTTCATTTATACGTAAATAATAAATTAAAGAAAGGTGATATTCCTATATTACACGGAACTTTATCATATATAAATAGTATTGAAAGTGAATATTATCAATTACTAGAATTAAAATATGGTAAAGCTACATTTAGAAAACTAACTAAAGATGCCTTTTATATTTCAAAAATGAAATATAAAAACATCAATAAAAATGATATGGATAATTAGTTTATGTATTTTTTCATTAGAAAGTTGTTATATGTAATAGGCTTACTTAGTAGCACTCTAACAATTATTGGTTTTTCCAATAAAAATTACACAAACTACATCTCTGATAACTACTTATATATATTAGTATTTATAATTATCGCGTCTCTATATCTTTCTAGAGAAAGAAATTCTATAAATATAAATATTTCTCCAAAAGTAAAGCTAACAATAAAATATAACGATATATTTTCAGAGAAAGGAATTGTTATCATACCTGTTAATGACTATTTTGATACTCTTGTTGATGATGAAATAATCTCAAGAAATACACTACATGGAAAATTCATAAATAAATTTTATTCCGATGATATCAATCAATTAAATAATCAAATAAAAAAAGAACTACGAAACCATCATGGTGAAAAAATTCCGAGTAGAAAACATGGTAATAAAGTAAGATACCCACTAGGTACTACAATTAAGATACGAAGAGATGATCAAGTTTTTTTTCTTGTAGCATTTACTAGGTTTGACAAAAACAATAGAGCTCAATTAACAAACTTAGAATACCAAGAAACAGTAATAAAATTAATAGATTTTATTGAAAATAATTCAAATGGATATAAACTTAATATACCATTATTAGGCGCTGGCCATTCCGGTGTAAATGTGAAAAAACAGCAACTACTCGAGTTCTTGATTTTTTCATTAAAAATAAAAGATAACTTAACTCTAATTAATGGTGTTAATATTATTTTATCTAAAGATTTAAAAAAAGAGTTAAGTTTAAAATTAATAAATTATTACTATCATGTAACATGATACATTGATAAAAATTAACTTATAACTAACTTTTAGAAAATAGTTCAAATTCCTTAAGACCAATATCTGGTTCTCTCTTAAAGCCGCCTATACTGAAAAATTTTATTACAGAAATGCATCCAAAGGCGATTAATTACAACTTTTGGATTAACATTATGTATACTTATGCACTTTTGAGATTAAGTCTATGCTCCCTGAACATCCTATTTTTTGCCCCCTAACTTCTATCTGAGAACAAAATACTGTAGGCATGTTGGAAACAGCTTCTTCAACTTGCAAGCTTTTATACGTAATATATTGTTTTATCTTCTAAAGCTAAAAAACATATGAACTACTACGCAAAAGATCACTTCTAGGTAACTTAAAGAAACCTAGGAACACTATGAAAAAACTAAAATTGCAGTACCAGAACCCTGAAAATTATTTTGGAATAAAAAGGGAATGGAAATACTACCCTTTCCTTCGCAGTTGGATACACAAAAATTTCAGTACCAAACAAGAGAAAGGTTACTACTTTTTACACAAATTTGAGTATAAAGATTACCCGTTAAGACTACGCTCTGCTAGAGGAAAGCAACTGGCAACTCCCTGGGATGACTACCCAACAATGACTTATAAGCTTGGAAAAAGCTGGAAACATAACTCCAAAAGAAAAAATCAATATTTTCGACAGAGCTGACTGCTTCAGCAGATAAAAAGGCGGCTAATTACCGCCTTTGAATCAACAAATCATAATATTAACAACACTTCCTGAAGCTTAACCCGTGCTTCCTGAAAATCCTGCTTTGTGGCATCTCCGGTTTCTGCTTGGTAATAAAGCACCGTAAACATGTTGGCGACCGCTTCGGCAACTTGTGAGATCTCGCGTGCAGCATCTTGATTTATAAACTCTAAAGCTGCCAATTCACTCGCTACGTGATGAATTGTTCTTTGAACTTCTGTATTATGTGGAGCTGTCATATATCACCTCATATCCAGGTGGTCTGTGAAAATGCAGGTCAGTGCACCATCACTGGCCTGCGTGCTTTAAAAACACTAGCTAGAAAGCCCTGCGGCTATTGAAAATGGACTATCTTCCGATTTCCCCTCAAACACATTACTGGCTAGTTCACTACAAAATTGCTCATTTTTAACTTTGATTTCACGCTTTTTAATAAAATTAGCTATTTCTTCTGTTGCATCTACTTTTTCCTCCGCGAGCACAACATCAATCGGCTCATAGGCAACTTTTGCATTAAAATCCGCATTCTGGTCAAGTAAATCAAATGCGACCAAGAAGCTACTTTGTTTCATGTTCAATGCCTCTTATCTATCTGATTTGTTTCGATTAACAAAGTCGTTAACCTCATCATTATCAGTCGTTGATTGATTCATGCTGTGCTTATCACTTCCTGACAAAGTATTATCAGAAAACTCAGTCCTATCAGCACTTACCTCTTCCATATCATCACGAGTTGACGAATCTGCATCGTTAGTGCGGTTTTGGGGGCTTACAGAAGATCTATCCGTGCTATCTAAACCAGCGGCCTTGCTGAAAGGTGAATCGCCTGAATCAGTATTAGACTCCGTGCTTCTATTTTGTGTTGTCTCACTTCCTCCACTTGGCATTGCCCCATCAGCCATGCTGCTTTGTGCTTGCTCAAAAGCTGCTTTTATCGCACTGATACCACTAGTTGCATTAGCAGCCCCGCTTGCTATCGCACCACCTGCAATTTTTATTCCTGTCGCTCCCATACTGGCAGCCGTCATCACTGTTCCCATTGCAGCTCCTGCACCGAATGAACCAATCCCCATCGTTCCGATATTACCGCCAGAAACTAAACCTGAAATCATCGGTGGAACCTTGTTCACTAAAAACAGTAAGCAAAGAGAAATAACTAACATTACGGCTAATTCCTGACTTGCCATGTTCTCACTGATTTTATTGTGATAATCCAGCAAAAATTGCTTACCAATAGCGACAATAAGAACCATAGACAATAGCTGTGCGGCTATACCAAGAATGGATTTGTAATAGTTGATCGCCATGGCAGAAGTCCATCTGGAACCGCCAAAACCAAGGAAAAACACGCCTGCGTATAATAAAATCCAACTAGCAGCTAACAGTAATAATAAATTCACTGAAATAATGGCTAACACAACCAGTACCGCTAGTGCCATTAGTTCCATCATTAAAGCAGTGGCAAACTCTTTCCAGCTTAATTCTGAAGTTGCCTCAACAGTCCTGTCATATAATTCAAAACCCATATCTAAAATGCTGGAAGGACCTAATTTACTGCTACTCAGCCCTCCCGCCTCGGCTCCCAACTGTTGCAATGAATCCACTATTGAACCTGCTATATTCATTCCGTGCGTTGCATTCGAGAGTAGCCACCAATAGAAACCAGTGAAAATAGTAAAACGAACCAATTCAGCAAAGAACTCACCAATATCCGCTTTACGTAGCGCCATCATGCCAAACGTCCACACCATAGAAATAGTTACTAATGTCCAGAATAACCGACTGGCAGCACCTTCTATTGTTGGAGCCCAGGTTGAGGCTGCGCTATGAAAACGATTAAGAACATCATTCATCACACCGCTACTACTTAGTTCTTGTGCTAATGCAATATCAGGAAATAACCCTAATATAATTAAGAAACAACATGAGATAGTGACTTTCATAATTTATTCCCTTAAAAGTTGTCTTCTGGACTTGATTTAAATTCCCACTCTCTCATTCCCTTCGATTTTCTTATGGAGTTACATTCACCAATAAACATTTCCTGTAAACTCTTATCTTTAATTTCCGATAATGACCTTTCATAATTATCTTCATGGCATGTTATTTTATTAGCCTCTATAATTGTCCTTTCACATCCAGTTAAAAAAACACAAAATAAAGTCAACGCGATAAAAAATAAATTATTCATATTTATTACCTCAATAATTATCGGTTGGGCTTGGTTGATAATTCCATGTCCGTAATTGCTTTTCTCTTGCTGCACCTCGAGCCTCATCATCCAGTTCAGAGGATAGTCTAGCCGCAGCGGCATTCTGCTGAGTAATTAATAAACTACGAATTTGTAATAGCTGGTTTGCCTGATTACTCGCCAATTGGTTTGCATAACCAATTGCTGCTAATTGTCCATTAGCGCCTTGGGCTGCTTGTTGTAAACGTTGTAATTTCCTTGCATCTTCTTGTATATTTTTTTGCTGCTGATCTAATCCACGAAATAGCGCATCGTTCGCAGATTTCTGCGATTCAAAAGCCAATATGCGATTTTCTTCCATTGCTTTTTTTTCTGATGGCGTGCATCCGCCTGTACCATTAAAGCAAGGAGACCCTCGATAATATGAAACATCCTGGAATTTACTCAGGTATGCATCCAAGCTTCCTAATTGATTCTGATAGTGCTGAAGTGTATCCGTTGCCTGTAATAAATTATCAATCGTAGATTGAGCCTGATCCCAGATATAGGCCGCAGGTGCTAATGTGTTTTGTAATTGATTTTCATATTGTTGTAGTTGAGTTTGGTACTGTTCAATTTGCTTCGCTGTTTGGGCTACAGCTTCCATAGCAGACATAATGTTCTGGCTTAAATTCGTACCATCAAGTACGGGAATGCCTGCTGACATAGCAATTGGAGGCTGTATGTAAATCACAGTTGTAATTGAAGCGACAAACATAATTTTAGCCGCTAAAATTTTTATTTTTTGCATAGGTATACCTCTTTATAAAAGATAATTAACATTAAGATGCTGCTTTTAATTACTGGATATTTATTTTTTAAGTCTGAAGTAAATTTTAGCCGCTAAAATTTACTATTATTTTCGCATTACAATATCTTTCATTATTCTTCCTATTTCATTTTGATTAGATTCTATTTTGTTTAATACTGCTCTTATGGTTACACTGCTAATGTTTTTTGTTTTGATATTATTTGTTAGCCATAATTTTAATAGCCCTCCTAACCGACCTAAATCACCATTTATTTTTGCTAGCTCTCTAACACATTCATAATCAACTATTCCTGTTACTCGATAGCCTTGACCTACTTCCCGTAAATATTTAGCAACACTCATACCTGCTTTTCTAGCTTGAGATTCAATATTCTCTTTTTCACTTCGCAAACAATAAACTTTTATAGGCGTGCTATTCTTCCGTGTTTCGTTTAATTCTTTATTCATCATCACCTCATTAATAGCGGTAGCTTATAACCTCGTAGAGCAGGATTTATTGTTGAGCACCGAAGTGCGAATAAAATCGAGTGAAGAGCGACTAACAACTTGTTGGTAGTCCTACTTCACCTATCCTGCCCTAACTTCAGAGTTCATTACTTCACTTCATACTCATACAATAAATCGCTATTTTTTCGCTATACCTAAATTAACTGCTTTATATCGCCACATTCTTACTATCATTTAATAATTTAGTGATAAAACAGCGATTAAATAGTGTCGTTATAGTGCTCAAATAGCATTTCAATAGCGTTTGAGTTGTGTTCTGGTAGTGTTAAAACATCATTTTATTGATTCGCCCTTTGGGCGAACCAAACGCCAGGAAAGAAGCTTTATTTCACAGATAAAACTTTGTTCCTTTCTTGGCGTTCAAACCATCGGCGTATGCCGATTGAATTTAGGTGTTATGTCCGCATAAAGCGGGCAATACACCTTTTGTATATCCTGAATAATTCTAAAGATCCTGCCAAAACCAAAAATATCGGGCCCCTGTGAGTCAACATCGGGCCGTTGTGAGTTATATTCGGGCCCCTGTGAGTTACTCTCGGGCCCCTGTGAGTCGTTTGACCCGATTTTCTGAATTGATATCAACGCCTATAACGCGCAAACTTTCTATATCATCTTTAATTCTGGTTCGATAATTACTCATTGTCTTTGCGCTAACATCATTGCCACTTACTGCGACAAATAATGTATCAAGATACCAACCACCAGGCGGGTTATTATTATGTGTTAGTACATGGCGAGCTACTGCCTGGCTAATTCCATGTTTCAGTCGTGCAATTAATTCAGGCCGATAATATAAAGACAAATCACGCTCCAGTAACATAACAAGCGCGATACCTAGTCTTACCTTCCAAAGCCTGCGAACTCCTCCCTGACTATCCGGAAGAGGATTATTCCTCGTCATTGGTGACGGAATAACATGATCAATTAAGCCACCAATAATACGCTCCCCAATTTGATCAAGTTTTGGAGTCACAATTTCGACTGTTGCAGCCTTCAACTCCAGAAGTAATTTATTTAACCTTCCTCCACTATATTGATTGTCTGATAATACTTTCCTCAGTTTTGCAGGGTCGACCAGCAATTCTATTCCGCCATCATTTATGTCTCGCCTACGTTCTGCCACGAAAAGCATACTTTCAACAATATCAGCGTGCCGTTGACCCAGTCTTCCTGTCACTCTGCACCTGCCAAATGAAGTATCAATCCACTGACCTTTACGCTCTAAAGGCTTTTTACTCGGCTGATAAATAACCACTCTCGCCTGTAAAACTGTGCTTGTTGGAACAAGCCTCTTACCAGTTATCGTCATCGCTCATCACCACTGCTTTGTTTCTGGTTACGTTCTGACGTCTCTTTTTTGTCAAAGTAACTGGTAATAACACCCCCC